>WTJB01000016.1:16277-21393 GCA_011526335.1 Candidatus Arcticimaribacter sp. | reverse complement strand
CCCGAACTGACTTAGTCAACGGAGATCAAATTACAGTAGCTGTTACTAATGCAAATAGTTGTACAACCGTTTCAGCAGCAACAGTAATGAACATCACAGCGCGTCCTTCAGCAACAATCTCTTCGGGATTAATTGCCGATACGATGTGTGAGGGCGAAACGCCAATATTCACTGCTGGACCTGCCATTGCTGGATATACCTATCGCTTCTTTGTAAACGGAACCCAACAATCTGCGGGGGTATCAACAAATACCTTCAATACGGCAAGTTCAACAATCGTATTAACAGATAATAATACGGTAAGCGTAGAAGTAACCAATGCCAATGGATGTACGGATACAGCTACGTTAACTTTACGTGTAAATCAATTAACGGGAACCAATACAGTCTCAGGTACACAAACCATTTGTTCCGGAGGGGATCCTGATGCCATCACCAGTACTGCCGTACCAAGTGCAGTGATTACAGGTGCTACAATTCAATACCAATGGCAAAGCAGTTTGGTAGGAGGGACCTTTGCGAATATTCCGGGTGCGAATGCCGCAGTATATGATCCTTCAACCCTAACAACAACAACGCTTTATCGAAGATTAGTAACCTCTAGTTTCAATTCAGTAGATTGTCCATCACTGACAGCCTCAGCCACTTCTAATGTTGTTACGATAACGGTAAGTACAGTCGCAGAGCCTGTCATTACTTTCTCCTCTGGTTTTGCAAACGACGTCATTTGTTCTGATGATGACGTTATTTTTGATGCTTCCGGAACTACAGGTGCCAATGAGTACGCGTTTTATGTCAATGGAATCATTGCAGCTGGTCCGTCAACGACAGCTTCTTATACACGCCTAGCTGGAACCCTTTCGGACAACAGTAGTGTTACACTTCGTGCATATTCTAGTGCTGTAACGGGATGTTTCAGTGAACAAACGTTGCTCATCCGTGTTAACGGATTTAATGGAACCAATACAGTTTCTAACTCACAAATTATTTGTGATGGTGACGCAGTTGCTCAGTTGAATGGTTCAGCACCAACCCCACAGATTGGAGGAGCGGTGATTAGCTATCAATGGCAAAGTAGAACAGGTACGAATGCCTTTACAGATGTGTTATCTGCTCAAGGACAAAACTTTACACCGACGAATGTTGTTACCACTACAGATTTCCGTAGAAGGGTGATTTCTACATTCAACGGTACTTCTTGTGAAATAATTAGTAACAGTATTCAAGTAACCGTAGAACCTACACCAACAGCTACATTGGTAGGGAACGCTAATTCTTGTTCTGGCGATGCTGTAAACTTTACTGCTTCGGGTGGTTTGGTATACGAATTCTTTAGAAACGGTATAAGTTTAGGAGCTTCCTCAACAACGAATACATTAACGAGATCGGATCTAGTAACGGGGGACCAGATTACAGTTGAAGTAACAGGGACAAACAGTTGTACTGCTGTTTCGAGTCCTATTACAATGACCGTAAACGCAAACCCAGCAGCTTCACTCTCTTCAGGATTGACGGCAGACACCCTTTGTGAAAATGAGTATCCTACCTTTACCGCTGGACCAGCAGTGGCAGGATATACATACTCCTTCTACGTAAATGGAATACCACAGACTTTAGGGGTTGGAACAAATACATTTGATTCAAATGCTGCTTCTACTACACTCACCTTTAGTGATGGTGATCAGGTTTCTGTTGAAGTTACCTCGGGCGGAAGTTGTACTGTTTCAACGACGATCACGCTACGGGTAAATACAACATCAAATGCGAATAGCATCACGGGCTCACAGACCATTTGTTCTGGTGGAGACCCAAGCATCATTCAAAGTTTATCTGACCCTGTCGCCGATATTGCAGGAGCGACAATTTCTTATCAGTGGCAAAGTGAAACAGCTTCATCTCCATTCAGCAACATTCTTGGTGCGACGACGAATGAGTATGATCCACCAGTTTTAAGTGAAACCACTGCCTTTAGACGTTTGGTGTTCGTAACCTTTAATGGAGTTCAATGTCCATTAACTGACGATGATGCAGCTTCCAATACTGTAACCATTACGGTTGATGCCTCTGCTTTACCTACTATAGGATTCAATTCAGGTGTGCCGAATAATGTATTGTGTCCTGGAGATTCAGTAACCTTCGATGCAAGCGGAACCGTAACGGCAACCGACTTCGAATTCTTAATTAATGGGTTAACGGCAAGAGCTATTATGGCTTCGAGTACCTTTACCCCTGCGGTAGGTACTATCAATGATGGCGATACCGTTACTGTAAGGGCATACTCTACTGTTTCAACAGCTTGCTTTAGTGAGCAAACCATCACGATGCGGGTCAATAGTACAGCCAATGCCAATACTATTGGAACGGCTCAAACCATTTGTGCCGGTGAGACACCAGCCTTATTAACAGGATCAACGGTTACGGGAACACCAACGATCAGTTATCAGTGGCAAAGTAGAACAGGTACAAATACCTTTACGAATATAACAGGTGCGAATAGTGTTGATTTCCAACCTCCTGCTTTATTTGTTACGACAGAATTTAGAAGAAATGTTATAGCTACAACCAATGGGGTAAGCTGTGATATAGAAAGCAATACCATTTCAATCACAGTAGATTTAGGTCCAACACCAACGGCAGATTTGGTCTCTAATTTTGCACCAAATGACGTAGGCTGTCCAGGTGATGATTTCATCTTTGATGCTTCAGGAAGTACGGGTGGGGTTAGCTATCAATTCTTCGTTGATAATATTGTTCAGGTAAATCCGACAACACAAGCTACCATTTCACTTTCTTTAACAGATAGTCAAACCGTACGCGTTGATGTTTATCCAGCAGCTGCTCTTGCAGGTTGCCCAGATTCAGCACAAGTACAAGTACGTGTAAATTCCATTACAGGAAATAATGTAATTGGGGGAGCGACGACCATATGTAATGGAGAAGACCCTGCGGCATTATCATCGACCAACACACCTACAGGGGCGAGTGGTGTACTTTCCTACCAGTGGCAAAGTAGTACCAGCAGTACAGGTACTTTTGTAAATATCACCGGAGCAAATTCTCCTACTTACGATCCTCCAGCGTTATTTACGACGACCTATTTTAAGCGATTAGCCGTTTCTACCCTTTTAGGAAAAGCCTGTGAAGTAGAAAGTAATGTTGTTACCGTAACCGTTGATCCAAATCCGATCATAACGGGAACACTTACTTCAGATCAGCCATCGAATACGGTTTGTTCTGGAAGTACAGGAGTAATTGTATTTACTGCCACTTCATCCCCAACACCTGCAAGCTATGAATTCTTTGTAAATTCTATTCCAGAGCAAAGCGGTGCGGCAAATACTTATACGGTTTCACAATCTACAATAACTGATGGAACAGTTGTTACCGTTCGTTTTGTGAATGCTTCGGGTTGTTATAGCGAAGAAACCCTTACTGTAAATGTCAATACAACAACTGCAGGAAGTATCACGGGTGCTCAATCGGTTTGTTTTGGTGATCCTGTAATGACACTAACCTCAGTTGCACCAGGTTCTATTGGTGGTGTTTCTATTGCATCTACAAGTACTGGAAATTATCAATGGCAAAGTTCAGCAGACGATGTTGTTTGGAATGATATCCTTGGAGCAACTTCTGAAGATTATACCCCACCAGCAACACCAGCTCCTCCACGTTTTTATCGTCGTCAAACGATCAATACACTCAATGGGGTTACGTGTACTAATCCTACAAATAGCGTTCAAGTAACGGTAAATGCTTTGCCTGTACCCGGGTTAACCGCTACTCCTGGTGCAATTACTGCACCTTCAACGATGACCATCTGCTTAGGGGATAGTATTTCCTTTATAGGTTCTGGAGGGACGGAGTATGCCTTTATGGTCAATGGAACATTTGTTACCACTAGAACTGCTTCCACAACCTATATTACCAGTGCACTGACCGATAGCGATGAAGTAAGCGTAGTTGTATACGATAGTGCTGCTGCAACGGCTTGTTTTGATACTTCTTCAATAATTGAAGTTAGAGTTGAGTCACCCCCTGTAGCTTCCATTTCTTCTTCAGCACCTAATGATACGTTCTGTTCTGGTGACGACCTTACATTTACTGCAGCGTCAGGAGGTATAACTGCGAATTATGAATTCTTAGTCAATAATATTTCTTACCAGTCCAGTAACACAAATATTTTCAATACAGCAGATTATTCTATTTCATTAATCAATAATGCTGAAGTTTCCGTTATTGTGTCAACTCCAGCAGGTTGTTCTGACACGGCTACAGTAACATTATTTGAAAATGGTATTACTTCTGTTGGAACCATTACATCAGCGACAGTAACTTACTGTTTAAATGAAGTTCCAGATCCAATTACTGGAACTACTTCTACTATTTCAGGGACAACGATTGCTTATCAATGGCAATCTTCTGCAGATAATATTAGTTACAATAATATTGGTGGTGCCACGTCAGCAACCTATACTCCTACAGCTCCATTAGCTGTAACGACCTATTTCAGAAGGGTTACAACAAGTACTTTAAATGGTGTAAACTGTACCGAAAATACAGCCCCCATAAAAATTGAGGTAACGGCACCGCCAGTTCCTGTTTTAAACGCCATTCCAGGATCAGTTACTGCCCCTGCAACTATCACTATATGTGATATTAGCGGTACTGCTTCATTCACAGCATCGGGTGGTTCGTCTTACGAATTTTATGTAGACGGAGTCCTTCGTAGAGCACGCTCTACCGTTGCTACCTATTCCGCGACTGCATCAGCAACTTTATTAAACAATAGTACTGTTTACGTTCGTGTATATGATCAAGTAACTGGAGGTTGCTTCGCAGATTCTAATAGCATTACCGTTGTTGTTGAGCCTGTACCCAATATTTCAATCAGTTCTACTGCTTTTAATAACACCTATTGTGTCGGGGATGACATTACCTTTACGGGAACGTCTAATGTAGCGGGCTCACAGTATGAGTTCTTCATAGACGGAACTTCGAGTGCAGGACCCTCGACAACAACGACCTTTACTGCCTTGGCGGGTGCCATTAGTGATGGCAGCACGGTAACGGTAGTGGTGACTACCCCAGCGGGATGTAGCAGTACGGCTACCTTGAC
>WTJB01000016.1:0-16177 GCA_011526335.1 Candidatus Arcticimaribacter sp. | reverse complement strand
ATTAACAGTGCATCTGCATCCGGTACGATTTCATATCAATGGCAAGTTTCTACCGATAATGTAACCTATACGAATATAACAGGAGCCATAGGGACTTCAGCGACCTATACCCCAACAGCAAGCATAGCGACTACGACTTACTATCGTCGAATTACAAGAAGCACGATGAATAGTGTAGTATGTGAAGATGCAAGTAATGTTGCTGTCGTAAATGTAACCCCACAAATTGCTTTCCCAGAGCTTAATGCGGTAGGGGTTTCAGATACAGCTAGTGCCACGGGCGTAGTCTCGGATACCTTGACGATCTGTCCTGGAGAAGAAGTAACCTTTACGGCCTCTGGAGGACAGAGTTATCGATTCTTAGTTGGTGGAGTAGAAGTACAAGCACGTGGAACGGCAAACACTTACAGCACAACACTATTGTTGATAAATGATCGTGTGACTGTTGAAATATTTGATGCAGTAACGGGAGGATGTTTAACAGAGACTGAAGAAATTATTATTGATTACTCACCTACACCTCTTGTTGGTCTAACCTCTTCAGCAATAGCAGATACATTCTGTAGTGATGACGATATTTTATTTACTGCAAACTCAAACATACCAAACTCTACCTATGATTTTTATGTAGATGGTTTCCGTGTGTTTGGTCCATCAACCACATCCACTTTTACAGCCGTAGCAGGTACTGTTGAGGACCTTGATGATGTTAGCGTTATTATAACCTCTCCTGCAGGTTGTAGTGCTACAGCATCTTTAACAATGTTTGAAAATGAAATCACATCTGTTGGGACACTAACAACGATATCCCCGACCATATGTTCTGGAGATGTTTCTTCTCGTCTGGTAGGAACTGCAGCATCGGCTTCAGGATCTATTACCTATGAGTGGATGAACTCAGCAGATAATGTTACCTATACAGTAATCACAGGAACGAATTCAGTTTCTTATGATCCTGGTACATTGACCAATACAACCTTCTTTAAGCGTAAAACAATTAGTACGCTTAATGGAATTGTATGTGAAGATCTAAGTACGGCCATACGAATAGATGTTACAGCAACCCCTTCAGCTACAATAACAGCTAATCCTGGCGGCATAACAGGAACCAATACGTTGACCATTTGTGATGGCGCTGAAATTGTATTTACTGGAGCAGGAGGAGTAGAATATGAATTTACCATTGATGGAATTACACAACAAGCGAGATCTGCTCAGACAACTTATACTACAAGTGGTCTACTGAATAATGAACTGGTACAAGTAATTGCTTATGGGGCAACAGGATGTTCTAATGTTTCTGATGGAATTCGAGTAGATATTCTTCCAGTACCTGTAGTCAACTTATCTTCAGATGCAACAGGAAACACTTTCTGTACTGGAGATGTAGTAAACTTCACTGCAATTTCAAACTTACCAAGTTCAACCTTTACTTTCTCTATAGGAGGAGTTCCGAGACAGACCGGTGCCACGCCAACATTTACCCCAACAGATTACGTACCTTTCTTAAACCACAATGATGTAGTTCAGGTTGACGTAACCTCTATGGATGGCTGTACAACTGTAGCTTCCATAACCCTTATTGAAAACTTTATTAATACTGCTGGAACAATCGGTGCAGTAACGTCTACTATCTGTGCTGGGGATGCTCCAAGTGCCATTACCAATACGGCTTCTGCTGTAGCCTCTGGAACGATCACCTATCAATGGGAAAGTGGTATAGATACGATTACCTTTACACCGATTACAGGGGCCACTGCAGCAACTTATACCCCAACGGCGTTAATACAAACGACCTATTTCCGTCGAGTCGCCATCAGTACTCTGAATGGAGCCATCTGTGAAGATGTTACTTTACCGTTCGAAATTATTGTTACTCCCCCTATTGTAGGAGGTACTGTTAGCCCAACAAGCGAGGTGATTTGTTCTGGAGACACGCCAAGTTTACTCACTGTTGTGGGTGGATCTACAGGAGCATTGCTTACTTACCAGTGGCAAGAGTCAACCGACGGTATAAATTATACCAACCTAGCAACCGCTACTTCGGCTGACTTCCAACCTCCAGCGTTGAATGCTACTCGTTTCTATAAGCGAATCACAAACGCTGTAGGCGGTGGTGGTGCTGCTTCTTGTAATGACGAAAGTACAGCCATTCGCATCACCGTTCTGGATATTGATGCAGGTGCATTGGATCCTGATTTAGATCAAGATTACTGCTATGGTATATTGCCACCAAGTTTGACCAGTTCATTGACTGGAGGAGTAATAGATGACGCAAGTAGTTCCAACGGAACAGTAACTTATGTATGGGAATCATCTACAAATAATATAAACTGGACAACCATTGCTACAGCGACAAATAATTTCTACAACCCACCTGCATTAACAGAGACGACATGGTTTAGAAGAAGAGCTTATGCAACATTAGGAGGAAATACTTGTGAAGATGTAACAGACGCAATTCGTATTGGTGTTCTACCTAAATTGGATAATGGAGCTGTTTTAGATGACCAGCAAATATGTCAGATTATTTCTGCTGCAGAATTACCAGATCCAGTCACATTAGATGGTGCGGAGACCCTATCTGCTTCTCTGTCGTATCAATGGCAGATTTCAAACGACCAATCGAGTTGGGAAGATATAGCAGGTCAGCAATCTGAAACATTAGACTTTAGTTTGGGCGATACTTGGTTGCCTACAGTTCCTGCAACATACTACCGTGCAGTGGTTACTTATGTTGGCGATCCTGCTCCTGCAGCAATTGAGCGCACATCGATTGAGTTATTGCCTACGGCCTTCCCACTCACCGCAGGTCAAGAATATTCTGTGGCCATTAATGGAAATAATTATACCACAACTACTGTTACTGCAAGTACGATTGATACCGTAGGAAATGCGCTTGCGCAGTCCATTACGAACAATGATGTAGTCGTTAATGCAACCTATAATACAGCAAACAACATATTGACAATCGTACCTGTTGTACCAGGTACTTATAATGTTGCAGCTTCTACTGGAACACCTGATGTGACATTGGCGGCATTAATACCATTTACTACCCCAGGGATAGATATGCAAGTATTGGTCTCTGGAGACAATGGAGCTAGAACACCTAACCCCAATAGAGCTAGCTGTCAGATTTACTCTGAGGTAATTGCAATTGAGGTGTTTGAACAACCCACATTAACGCAAATTAATGGAGATCCTTCTCCTCAAGAAGTTTGTGCTGGAGGCACTATAGATCCAATTACGTATGTTATTGGAGGTGGAGCCACTAGAGCAGAAATTCGTGGGCTAGATGCAGGTCTTGTGGTTACACCTTCGGGTACAGGAACGGTAACTCCAGATCCGGCTATCAATGGATGGTATGAAGTTTCTGGAACGACAACCTTCACGATCTCGGGTACAGTAGGACAAACGACGAACTTCAATGTTGTTACCTTAGGCAGTGGACCTGATTGTACCGAAATCAACGAACGCTATTTAATCCGTGTATCCCCACTGGCACAAACCCCAGACTTTATTCGTAAAGATGTTAACCAGCCAGGATACGAAGTATTACAAGATCCAGGAAATGCTAACATATGGTATAACAATACCGTTTGCCAAGACAGGTTACCCGCTCCTACAACAACCCCAACAGAATTCTTTACGTGTTTTGTGGACAATACATTCAACCAGCAATTCGTAGAATTTGAATGGGATGTTTCTCCATCTGGAGCAGGGTCTATGGTGGATAACAATTTCCAAGAAACCCGAGTAGAAGTTACGCAACTGTTAACCGCAGCTGCTGGAGAGACGTATACCGCCTCATTAACTACCGCAAGTGGAACTGCTGTTTACACGGTAACCACCACTGCGGCGACCAATACAAATGATGCTATTGGACAGGCGTTAGCTGACCTGATCAATGCCAATGCTGCTGTATCGGCGCGTTATGACAATACCAATCCGACCAATAGTATTTTTGTTGAATCTGTAACCGCCAATACACCGTTTACCCTAGAAGTTGCGCCTACTGCTGCAGGTCAGTCTTCAATGTTCGAAAACCCAATTACTCGACAAATTACCCGAAGTGGTACAATGAATTGGGATCCTTTCTTCTCTGGAGAAGCAACCATTCGAGTACGTTCTCTAGGATGTAGTGGAACTTCTGCTTGGCGAGACATTATTGTAGATGTTGTTCCCGAGAGTGTACCTGCTGTAGACCCTTCAGATTTATATCCTCCCGTAGCTTTAGATACACCTATCTGTAGCGGAGACACCACTGGACCCATCCCAGTATGTCAGATAACCGCGGCGACTCCAGATACACAGTTCTTTGCTGCGAGTAACAATGCGGGTAACGTAAACGATTACGAATCATTAGAATGGAATATTTCTAACCCACAACCTGGCGTTGGATCACTTGTAAACAATCCAGGAACCATAAACCAAAACACGGGTATCATGGATTGGACCGATGGCTGGTATGGTAACTTTGAATTACAAGTTCGACCAATAAGCTGTACAGGAATTGTTGGAGAATGGTCAACTATAACCATTACAATAGGAGCAGAAGATGGCCCAATATTATCCATTGCTGCAGACCAATTGCCTGAATGTCCAATTCCGGCTGCAGGCTTTACCACCGTATTAACGACAGGAGGAGAATCTGTGCGTTGGTTTGTGAACAGTACCAATGGTTTGGCCACGTCTACCTTGTATGTGGATACACCAACTTTAGAATTATTTTCACCAGATCCTGACCAATTGACATTAGATTTCCGTCCTGGATTCTCTGGCGCTGTTATCATTACAGCAGAGCCTACACCATGTCCTGGAAATAGTGTGAATTATGTGATTCAAGTACCTGAACCACCAACCATTACCTTAACTTCAGGCTTTAACTCTAATATTCAACCGAATATTTGTGAGGGCGGATCGATTTTACCGATTACTTATTCTATAGAAGGGGCTGAAAATGGCGTATTCGCTACGGGATTACCTGCAGGTATTATTTCATTCCTAGAAGTAACGACACAAATATCTACATTAACCTTATCTACAAATGCGGCAAATCCACCTGCTGGAGGAAGAAACTATGCCATTGCAATAAACAATACGAACTACGTCTATACCACCACAGGATCTAATACCTTAAATGATATCGGTATTGGTTTACGTGATGCGATCAATACGGCTACTGACGACTTTGAAGCAACTTGGTCGAATCCAAACTTGATGATAGAGGTAGGTCCTACAGGAAGACCATCTGATAGCTTTATTATATCTACCTCAGTACCTTTAACGAATTCGGTTAACATTAGTGCTCCAATTACCGCACCGCTAGAAAAGACCTTTACCATATCCGGTACATTGGCCAGTACAGTAACCCCAGGAACCTATTCCTTTGACGTACTTACTGCTCCAGCAGCGACTGGATGTGTATCGGCTACACCAAGTAGTGGAAGTATAACGGTATCGGGTGCAGCGTCTATTAGCGTAACAGGTACAACCAATATGATCAATAGTCAAGCCATTTGTAATGGTGCAAACTATACGAATATTGCGCCCTTAATTGAGTTCGCTATTACCGATGCAGCGAATATTGTTGAAAGCGCCTTAAACCCTGTCAGTTTAGCCGACTTAGGACTAGCGTTGAACATTACCGGTCCAAACCAGTTTAATATTGTGGGTACCGTAAACAGACCTGTTGCAGTAGCTACTGTTTACTCTATAGATCTGATTGCTAACGGAGGGCCTTGTGCAGATGAAACATTAAACCTTCAGATTGAGGTACAGCCTACACCTACCATTACGCCTAATGATCCATTATTAGCCAACCAAACGGTATGTGTGAGTGAAACCATAACTCCTATACGTTTTGAAGTATTGCAGCCAGCCTTTGGATTAACGGCGACCAATACAGCATTCCCTAATGGAGTGACAGGGCAGATGTACACGCAGAACCAGATTGTAAGTTTTGAAGTAATAGGTGCCTTACCTGCAAGTACGTCACAGCCAAGTGAAACCTTTACGATCAATATCAACAATACAAATTATACCTACACAGCGACCAATACTCGTCTAAATGATGAGATAGCTGCGGACATTACCAACTTCTTGAACCCCTTATTGGTAGGCAACTATAATGTTACCAATGCTCCAGGAAGCAACGTTGTACAAATTGAGTCACTGAATCCAGGAGTAGCCTATAACGTCTTGGTAAGCGATATTTCGGCTGATCTAAACTTGGATAATGTAACGGTTGTTCGACCTCCAGGATTCTATGAAATTACGGGTACTCCATCCGTAACCATCAATACACCGCAGGCCTATACCTATACCTTATTCTCGAGTGGTCCAGGCTGTTCAGGCTCTGCCACCTATAGCGGAACCATTACGGTGAATCCTATTACCTATGGTATAGTATCTGGAGGAACAGGTGCCTTTGGTTTCGATGAAGCCACACAAACTCTTCCGTTATGTGATAGCAATAATGCACCAAACTTTATCCAATACGAGGTATATGGTGGCGCATTGAATGTAAATGTTGTAACGCCGACAACACCATCCTGGGTTACAACGACCTTTACACCAGGTACCCCCGGTATTTTGACAATCTCTGTGCCGAATCCACCAAGTTTAGGGGTAACCACAACACAAACATTCAATTATGAAATTGGATTGATTGGAAACATTTACGGATGTACTGTTACACCGAATACAGTACGAGGAACCATTGTTGTTACCGCTGATGATATGATCTCTCACCGTGGAACCTCGGGTGCAGAAATACAAACGATTTGTGTCAACAGTACGCCTTCACCAACCTTTGCTTTAGATCCGATTGAGTACGAACTAGATGGGGGTGCGACGGGTGCTTATACAGAAATTTCTGTAGATGGTGGAACGACTTGGACACCTGGATTACCACCCGGTTTGAGCTTGAATTTAACGGTATCCAATACAATGTTAATTTCTGGTGTCGCTACAGCAAGTGCCACTACCGCAGCTAGTCCAACCATTGTTTATGACTACCGTATTATCACCACTCCGGCAGCCTGTGTATCGGCAACCTCAAGTGGTCGTATAACCGTCTTGTCTCAACCCACCCTTTCACTAGTTTCATCTGCAACCTCAGATAACCAAACAGGAGCTAATGGCGTATGTGATGGAACACCTATCCAAGAAATTCGTTACCGAATGGGAGGTGGGGCTACCAATGTTGGATTTACATGGACAGGACCAGGGTCCAATACCTTATTTGGATCAGGAATTACGGCCATTGCTTCGGGAACTGACTTTATTATCTCTGGTACGCCTACGGTAAATGTTACCCAAACAACAACCTATAACTATCAGATCGAAACGGTTGGAAGTAGTTGTTCTCCTGAAATTGTGTTGAACGGTACAATCGAAATCAAGCCAGATGATACCATGACCTTGATATCATCTCCGACTACAGATAACCAAAGTATTTGTCTCTTTGATGATGACAATACAGGAAACTTAACTGCAGAGCCCTTTATTGACATCGAATATCAATTAGGCGGTGGAGCTACTAACGCAACAGTCGTAGGTCTTCCTGCAGGAATTGGCTTCTCATTAACGGCATCGAACACCATTGTTATTTCAGGTACGGTGGTCGCTTCTACAACCTATACGGCAACACCAACACAAGTATATCCTTATACGATAACAACGAACGGAGATTGTACGGTTGCGATCCTCAACGGAACAATTACGGTTCACTCCCCACCTGTAATGTACTTGGATAGTCCTGCTGTAACGGCAAATCAAATAGGATCTGATGCTGTTTGTGATCGTGTAGCACCCATCCAAGACATCATTTATCAACTGGCCGGTGGCGCAACCAATGCTACGGTATCGTGGACGGGTGTAAATGGGGTATTGACTGGAGTAAGCGCTTCTTCTTCAGGAACGCAGATCGTCTTATCGGGTACACCTTCTGTAAATGTGACGCAAACTACATTCTACAATTATGAAATTGTAACCAACAATAGTGCGTGTTTACCAGAAGTTACGCTAAGCGGTGTGATTCAAGTAGAGCCTCAAGATATCATCACCTTGATTTCTACACCAACAAGCGATAATCAAGAAATTTGTCTCTTTGATCAAGATAATCCTGGAAACACATTTGCGGAGCCATTTATTGATATTGAGTACCAATTGGATGGAGGAGCTACCAATGCCGTAGTAACGGGGCTACCTGCAGGAATTGGATATAGCTTAACCGCCTCTAATACCATTTTGATCTCAGGAACAGTGGCGGCATCAACAACCTATACGGCCTCGCCAACACGTGTGTATCCTTATGTCATTACCACAAACGGATCTTGTGTACAAGCCATCGCAAACGGTACAATAACGGTTCGTTCACTACCGGTATTGACACTAACCAGTTCACCAAGTACCACAAACCAAACGGCTGGAGATTCTGTTTGTAATCAAATTGAGCCGATTCAAAATATTGTATACACCTTTAGTGGTGGGGCTACGGGTGTGAGCTTAAGTTGGGTTGCCACTCCTGGTATTCTACCTGGAGTAAGTGGTGCCGCTTCTGGAACACAATTTGTCATATCTGGAACACCATCTGCCAACATATCCAGTACAACAACCTATTACTATGAGGTTGCCACAAATAATAGTGCTTGTGCCCCAGAAGTAGTACTGACTGGTAGTATTGAAGTTCGTCCTGCGGATAGACTTACCCTGGTATCTTCTCCAACAACAGATGCACAACAGATCTGTGTAGGTACAGGAACAGGAACGCTTGAAAATATCGTTTACAACTTAGAGAATGGAGCTACTGGAGCCACTGTGGTTGGTTTACCCCCAGGAGTAGGGTACACAGTATTTGGTGGTCAGGTAATCATTAGCGGTACAGTGCAGGCTTCAGCGTCCTTGTCCTCAGCGACCATTACGCCATATGCCTATACGGTAGAAACCATTGGATGTAACCCAGCCATTGAGACAGGTACGATTGATGTCATTCCTGCCCCTGAAATGTATTTAAGATCAGGTAATCCGAATGCTGCAGCCATTTGTAATGGAGATATCATCAGCCCAATAGAATACGTATTTAACCCTGCCTCAGGAGGTATCCCTGTAATTACTTGGGATGTTACTCCGACGAGCTTTGGTGTACCAACATTAGCATCTACAGGCGGAGGCGTTAACAACCTGTTTGTCCTAGGGAATTTAACAGCCAATGAAACCATTTCTGCAACAACGATCTATAACTATACTGTACGATTAGAGGGTACTTGTGATTCTCCTGTAGTGATGTCTGGGGCAATTACCATCAGCCCAGTGCCGACAATCGACTCACAATTCATCATTGACAATGATGTTACTGATGTCACCTGTAATGGAGGTATAGATGGATCGATTGTGATTCCTGATGCGACTACGGTGCAGTTTGAGCAACGTATCTATGGTGGATTATTGAGTATCCAACAAGTTGATGAAATTACCTTCTCAGGTACACCAACCCTTGGCGATATCGTCACTGTAGGTGTAGGAGGAAATACTTACTCGCATACGGTTGTGCCTACAACTTATGGAAGCTTAAATCCGCAAACGATCCCACAAATAGTTTCGGATTTAGCTGTGACCATAAATAACGCTATCGGCGCCAATGTAAGTGCGGCTACTGCGGTTCCTGCAACAAACATCTTACGCCTACGTGCTGATGTGGGAGGAATTGCTTTAGGAACAGATTTATCTGCTATTCCTGTTACCACGACAGCATTGACGGCTACGGTAAGTACTGTAGTAGACAATCGCGCCTTGAATTATTCTTACAGCTGGACAGGACCAAACGGATTTACAAGCTCTAGCTTGAGTATTTATAACCTAGAAGCAGGAGATTACTATCTGACCGTAGACTTAAACGGTTGTGCAGAGACTTCGGCTCCAATTACGGTTTCTGAGCCAGATACTATTGTCGTAGACATCAATGCTTGTGGAGGAACTACAGGATCATTTGAAGCGAATATTACAGGAGGTGTACCCCCTTATAGCTTGATCCTTGAAGATGATAATGGAGTACAAGTTGGTCCAGCAATTTTAACCAATGGAGGGCAAGTATATTCTGGATTAGCCGTGGGCGATGACTACATACTTGAAGTACTCGATTCTTCTTGTGCTGTGGCCGTTCGTGAACCCATACGCATCCCAACTCAACTCCAATTTATCCATTGGGATACTGCAAATCAGGGAGTAACCAATAGCTACTGTTCTACGGGTACTATCGGTAATGGTAGTATAGAATTGACAAGATCTGTAGGAGGAACCTTTGAAAGTGCGTTCCAAGGTGGTTCAAACCAGTTCTCTTATGTTTGGACAAGTTCGTCCTCGTCAGGAACAATTGGTTCTACACCAAATATCTACAATCTACCGCCAGATATTTATACCGTTACGGTAACGGATTTGGTTCTTGGATGTTCTGATACGAGACAATTTACAGTAGGTGGATTCCCAGCCTTAAACTTAGAAGGAGTCCTAGTGGGTGGATTACAAGAAAATATATTGGGTGTTTCTACAACCACAATCTCTACCTTCACTGGAACTGCTACAACAAGTACAGCAGACTATGTTTACTACTTAGAGTGTAATGGCGATAGTGATGCCGCCTTTACCATGCGTGCAACAGGAGGAAACAGTAACTATACGATAACTTCTGAAGTGCCGACAGGGACAACCGTTAGTAACCTTGGTGGTTCCATCAGCATCCAAGATGGTGGACCTGGATTCTATCGCTTTACCTTAGATGATGTTGGGCCGAATGGAGAAACCTGTACAGACTTTAAGACGGTACAAGTAATCGAGCCTTCTGCCATGACCATTACTGAAGTTCAAGCACAACGTGTAGATCCCGTATGTTTTGGAGAACTGGGAACCCTAGTCTTTGATGTCAATGGTGGTTCGCCAAACCGTGGTCCATACACCATAAGTCTAAATGGAGGTCAGCTTGTTGGAACGTCTTCTTCTGCAGGAGATCGCAGAATCATCATCACAGGAATAGATACTTCGTTATACAACATTATCGCACCAGAAGTATTTATATCTGACGGTTACGGATGTTCTACGCCTTCCAATATTTCGACCATTACCTTCAGTGCAGCACCAGAAGAAATAAACTTTACTACAGAAACCGTAGATATTGACTGTGCGGCAGATACAGAGGGTAGTGTGACCTTTGAAAGAATTGGCCCAGGAGACTTTAGAGATCCAAACCTTATTCAAATCCATATCTATAGAGATAATATCGATTTTGATCTTTACCGTAACTGGGGTGCAGATCCTACCTTCAAGACCATTGATGGATTTACACAGCCAGGTGTTTATTCCTACGATATCCTAGATGAGCAAAATTGTGAATTAATCGTAGGCGGTGAGTTTGTTATCCGTGTAGTGGGTAACCCAGATCCATTGTTTGTAAGAAGCATAGATGTAGAGCAAGTGGGCTGTGAAAATGATACGAGTAAAATCCGTTTAAATATTGAAAATATTCAGCCACCGTTAGATATCCGTTGGTTCCAGTACACCTATTTGACTACCACAACTTCTACGGCCAGTACCACAACCAATACTACGGTAGATGGATGGGTGCCCCTAACAGGTCTTAACGGATTTGCCACAGTGGTTGGTCTAGACGAAGGGGTATATCGTGCAGAAATTTCTGACGGTCGTTCTGAAAATTGTGGAGGAGCACTATTGACCAATAGCATCATCTTGGAAGAAAGTTCTATTGAAATCACCAACTTTAGAACCATAGAAAACAACCCTGCTTTCTGTGATAATTACAGCAGCAACTTTACTTCAGATGTATTGTTTAGCATTACTGAAAGTCTCAACCGTAACCTTGGTTCAAATAGCTTTAACATTACTCTATTGACCGAATCTGGATCAGCCATTAACAATCCAACAAGTTGGGATCTTGACAACGATGGCTTTATAGATCCGAAACCACAGGGGTATGTATATCGTTATCCAGAATTACCGGCAGACCGTTATACCCTTATTGTAGAAGAGCGTTTACCGGCAACCTTACCGGCTACTTCTACCTTGGTACCGTGTTCAGAAGTATTCTTCTTTGAAATTCAAGATTACTTGCCAATCGAGTATGTGGGTCAAACCATTATCGAAACGGATATCTGTACCGGTAGAGTAGAGCGAATCGAAGGGCAAGCTGCAGGAGGAGTTCCCTTTATTATTGATGGGCTACCAACGTACCAGTACGAGTGGACATACACCCCTAATGATCCTACACAAAGCCCAACCAAATTCTTTGGTCGCGTTATCGAAAATGCGCCTCCAGGAACCTATTGTGTAAAAATTACAGACAGTAACGGATGTTTCTATGACTCTTGTGATATTAACGCGAGTAGTGAGCCATTGGATATTATTGTAGAAGATGTGGTTACACCATTTACCGTAACGGCTGCATTGCCTAATCCTGATGATCCAACCGAATTGGTGAAATCCATCTCACCAAATTGTGATAGCGGCGGACTCGACGGTCAAATAGGCATTAACCTAGAGGGTGGATTGCTACCTTACCAGATTACATGGTACGTAGAAGATCCAACGGTAGTAACACCAAACGCCATTGTAGATCCTAACGATCCAAGTTCTCGATTACTCGGCTATAGAGAATTACCAAACTATAGCAACCGAACTTATCTGGATGGCTTGATCCCAGGAAACTACAAATTGGTGATCACTTCACAGAACCCAAGAGTGACGCAATGTGCGCAACAAAATAACTTCTTGAACAACAACTATCTGTATTATGAAGAAATCATTCAGGTATCGCCAAACAGAGAGTTGTATATCATGGATGGACCTTATGTAGATGAAGATCTGTGTACCGGTCAGCAAGGACGATTAATCGTTGATATCTTCGATAACAACAATGGAAACCTAAGTTTCTACTACAACGATATTTTAATTCCGAATTCTGATGTGGTTCGCTTAAGTGATCGTTCATGGTCTGTTGCCATTGTAAATGCGGTAGATTCTGCCAACTTCAAGATTGTGAATGAAGAAGGTTGTTGGATTACTACGGAAATCAATAGAGGTATTGGAGATCCAAACTTCAACTACACTTCACCAAATTTTGAAGCGTCTAGTGTGATTTTGGCTCGTGAAGAAATTACCTTCGAAAACACTTCTACAGATCCGTATGTAACTTCTGAATGGATCTTTGGAGACAATACTCCTCCAGAGATTGTTCCGACCTTAACGGATAGTATTATTCCGGTAAGACATACTTATGGGGTATCAGGAACCTACTTTACGACCTTAAGAATCTACAATGATATAGGTTGTTCAGAAGAAATCACTAAGCCTATCTCGGTAGGTAAAGGATATAACATCATGGTGCCGAATGTATTTACACCAAACAATGACTTGGTTAACGATAACTTCCGTCCATTGTTTAGCGGCTTTGCCAACATGACCTTTACGGTGTACGACTACCGTGGTAATGTGGTGTATAACGAATATGTAGAAGAAGCAGACTTAACCAATATTCAAGGAATTTCTATCACAGGATGGGATGCAACAAATGCACCATTCTCGCCGTACTTCATCTATACCGCTTATGGTGTCTTGTTGGATGGTGAGACGGAAATTGAGAAGAGTGGAACCTTTATACTAATTAATTAATGCATACTAGAAAGGAAACATATTATATATTCTTGCTAGGACTCCTTTTGTTCTTCGGACGAGGCTATGCACAAGACGATTATATTGTCAATCACTCCAAGTTTATGCAAAAGACCAATCCGAGTTACTTTGGGTTCAATAGTCTCAATAAAGTTGGTGTTCTTTATAATCAAGTTAAGTTGAACGAGTTCGACAAGATGGATACCAAATATGTATTTGGCGCATTGGCTTTCCAGAATTTGGATTTTAGTTTGGGCTTGGATATTAATTCCTTTAAAATTCAAAATACGGGCTTAACGACCAATTTGGCCAATCTGTCGTATGTATATAAGTTGCAGTTTGACAATGACATGTACTTTTTACCCGCGGTAACCATTGGGTTTGGAAGTTCTTCTGTAAATCCTGAAAATTTAATTTTCGAAGATCAATTGAATACCGCCACAGGTTTTATCAACACAGAATCTATAGATCCCTTGGCACCGGTAATTAGCAATGTAAACTATTTTGATCTTGGTGCATCCTTTCTATTGCATACCGATAAGTTTATGGCTGGGTTGACGCTAAAACACCTCAATAAACCCAATACTTCTTATAACAAAGAAGTGCCTTTTGAAATGCCGATTAGTATTTCTGTACAAGGGGCCTACGAATTCGATCTGAATCCGTATGAACGTCGTTTCTTGCCCCGTTATTCTTACCTATATGCCTACGGTTCTTTTACAAAGTTCGGTGATGCACTGGTGATCTACCTTTCTCAAGATATTCAATTAGGAGAATTTTCGGTAGGCCTTAGCCAACAAGCAGCATCTTTAAATACGTTTGCTTTAAACAATGTAGGGGTTTCGATTGGCCTTGCCGTTGAGAATTTCGATTTTGGGATACTTTATAATTTCCCTTTCCAGTCTCCAGGAGCGGTTTATTCTCCCAGTATTTTTGAACTATTTGTCACCTTTGATTTCAGTATTTACAGAAGAAACAGAAGAGGACAATACAACCGTCTGCAGATCGATAATTACTACTAGATCTCTTTTGCCCCAATATTTTCGGAAATAATTCGTTATTAGTTATGAATATACTGTTACCCGTTGTATATTATAGTATTCAAATCTAATACCTTATCCTACTATGAAGGCCCCAAAACTTCACTATTTAGGTGTTTTATGCCTATTTCTGTTTTTTTCAGCAACTTCATTCCTACAGGCTCAAGCAACAGCCATATTGTCTTCTACTGCAGGAAGTGGACAGCAGCTAACGATCTGTGATGGAGATACTTTCGAATTATTTTTGATTGGAGGAAGTGCTTCATCAACATTTGAATTTTATTCACAGCAGGCCACAGGAACCGGTGTGTTGCTTCAATCCAGAAGTAGCTCCCGGAATTTTATTCCGCAAAATCCAACAAGCGGAACTACATTTTATGCGCTGCAATATGAAGACAGCACGTCTACTACGCCAACCACTACCAATAGTTTAACCTTAACTGTTGAGCCAGTTCCCTCATCTCCGCAATTGACTTCCTCCATTGCGGGTAGCTATTATTGCTCAGACCAACCAATAACGTTCTTGGCCAGTGGGGGGACGCACTATGCTTTTTATTTAAACGATATCCTTTTTCAAACCTCAAGTACGCTAGCTACTTTTCTTCCTTCACAACTCAATGGGCATACGGTAGTTACCGCAGAGGTCTTTAATGCTTCAGGTTGCTCAACCCAAGTGTCATTGACAATAGAAGAATTAGTTTTAACTCCCGGAAATATTAGGGGGGACCAAGTTCTTTTTGCTTCCCAGCTTCCTCAGGAACTAACCTCAATGGAAGAAGCGCAGCTAAATGGTGTAGACGTTAGTGCAACTATTAGTGTAAGTTATCAGTGGGAAAGTTCATTAGACGTTTTACAATGGCACGAAGTCTTGAATGCCTCGGGAGAAAGTTATCTGCCACAAAATCTAGTGGAGACTGTTTTCTTTCGACGAAGTGTAAGGGTGATGATTCAGGGATTGAGTTGTGTGGCATATTCCAATCAGATTTTAGTTCAGATTCTTTCTGATGAAGATGAGCAATGTGCTGCTGTATTATCGGTTACTATACCCTTTGTTCAAGATGTTGTGCTGTGTAATCCTGCAATACAGGGTGCAATACGTATTGACATAACGGGAGGGAATGCTCCTCATCAAATTCGATGGGAAACCAAGGATGCAAATGACAACTGGTCTGCCTTACCCCACTTGGATAACCTAATTTATGCACAATTTTTATCGGCCGGTGCTTACCGCGCTCAGGTCAGTTCTGTAGTCAGCAGTACTTTGATTTCTTGTACTTTATACGACATTACACCAGAAATAACTGTAGCGGAGCAAAACCTTAGCATTATTTCATCATTGGTATCCTATGACACCTCAGATTGTTATGCATCTTTGAATTCTGGTGTTTTGTCCTTTGAACTAGAAAACACGCTTATAGCCCGTCACAATAATCAAATTACTGTCGATACCCCCC
>WTJB01000262.1 GCA_011526335.1 Candidatus Arcticimaribacter sp. | reverse complement strand
GTATCGTACCAGGCTTGTCCAAATTTTCGGATCAAGGCTGTTTTGGCAAATTGATATACCGGAACCTTTAATTCTGCTCCCAATTGACAGGCGGTCTCACAAATTTGCCAGTGATGATAGTTTACTGCCGTAAACTCCGAATATTCCTGAACACGAATAGGGTATAAATGACATGAAATGGGTTTTTGCCAATCGATTTTCCCGGCTTTGTAGGCATTTTCGATTCCACAACTCGCCGTACCATTATCCGAAAAAACGGTATAGGCACATTCTTTTCCGTCCACAAGAGGAGTTTCCCAATCGCCATCCCAACCTTTTACATAATTGCCTTGGGCCTTTAGGGCGGCCTTCCCTTTCTCATTTAAAAACGGAAGAAGCGCATCATGGTGTTTGTCTAGCAACACAAGCTCTTCTTTTTCTAGGGGTGCTCCGGCTTCTCCAGCCACACAACATTCTCCTTTACATTGACTGATATTGCACACAAAATCTTTCTCCAAAAGATCCTCAGATACCAGTGTTTTATTCAATTGCATCATAAGGTTAAAAGTAAGAAAATCACCTCAGTAAAGCCATTTTAATGCGCGAAAAAATCAATGAAAAAGATTACTTTTGAACAAAAATTAAGAATGCTTGCATTTGACTTTAGAGAGGTTTTTACGGCAGGGATGATTCTCTTCGCTGTAATTGACATTGTGGGTAATATTCCTTTGATTATCAGTCTAAGAGAAAAGGTTGGGCACATACAATCAGAGAAAGCTTCGATTGTTTCTGCCATTATCATGATTGCTTTTTTGTTTGTGGGAGAAGAAATTCTAAAACTCATTGGCATCGATATCAATTCTTTTGCCGTTGCAGGATCTTTTGTCATTTTCTTTTTGGCCATTGAAATGATTTTAGGGATCAGCCTTTATAAAGATGATGAGCCTGAGACAGCCTCTATCGTCCCATTGGCCTTCCCAATGATTGCTGGGGCAGGAACCATGACCTCTTTGCTGTCTCTAAGAGCAGAATATCATGTGATCAATATCATCATAGCGATTGTAATCAATATCTTGATTGTTTATATCATCTTGAAATCCTCCAAACGCATTGAACGTATTTTAGGGAGAACGGGAATTAGTATAATTCGCAAAGTGTTTGGCGTTATTTTATTGGCCATTGCCGTCAAATTATTTGCCACCAATGCCCCCTACATTATCTAGAATACAGATTATAAACAGTACCTTTACACAAAAAAAATGAAGTTATTTCTCCGTATTTTAATGATCCTTGCTGTGGGTATGATGATCTTTAATCTTACTGTCATTGACTGGGATAGCCCAACAGAAGGAGATAGTTTAGTTGCCATCATAGGCGTTTTCGCTTCTGCAAGTGCACTGCTGTTACTGATCATTTTAACGCTTTCGCTAAAGATCAAATCCAAACTAAAAGACTAATCTTTCGGGCTGTTTTTTAAGGCCTCTAGAGCCTGCTGCACGTAGGCATCGTTTTGATGTAGTATTTCAAAACGCGTAGCTTCGTCAAACAATTGTAGCCCTAAGTAAGCGCGGATCACGGTGTAAATCTGGGTGGTGTCTTGTACCTGAACCGGGACAGATTGTTCTCTTAAGTAGGATTTTAAATCTTTCATCCACTGCGATGGATTGGGCAAGGGTTGTGTTATCAACTCCTCGCGGCTTATTTTTTCCCATTGCGTTCTGTCCTTATCCAATACGGTGAACACAAAATGATTCATCAAATTGGAACTGAGAATATAATTATTCCATTCGTCGTCAAGGGTGTTGGTGTTTTCCAGATAAATATCCGGCACAATTCCTCCACCCCCATAAACGGTTCGGCCTCCAGGGGTGGTAAAGGCTAAAGAGTCGTTTAAAGGAATTTTACTTTTATCGGCCAATTCGCCTGAATTGAAACGATCTTGTGCTTCTTGATAATAACGCTCACCCTCGCCTTTGGTATAGGGCCGTTGTATGGATCTTCCTGTAGGTGTATAATAACGCGCTGTTGTTAAACGTATGGCAGACCCAGATCCTAAGGGCATTTGTTGTTGTACCAATCCCTTTCCAAAACTTCGTTGTCCCAAGAGCCACGCCCGATCATTGTCTTGTAGGGCGCCCGCTACTACCTCACTTGCTGAGGCAGACTGCCCGTTGATCAAAACATATACCTGCCCGTCTTCAAAACTCCCGCCCTCTTTGGCCAGCGTAACCTCTTCTTTGCCTTGGTTGCTTCTAATTTTAACAATAGATTGTCCTGCAGCTAAAAAGTGATCCGCTATTTTTTCGGCAGCAAACATATACCCCCCAGGATTGTCGCGAAGGTCTAAAATCAATTGTGTTACCCCTTGGCGCTTTAGCTCATGTAAGGCCGTTTCAAATTCTGTACTCGTGGTTTGGGCAAACCGATTGATCTTGATATAGCCTGTATCGGAATTGATGGCATAGTGATAAACCGAGACAATGGGGACAGCAGCACGTTTTAATTTTAATGGAAATCGACGATTGGTTTTCGGCCGAAAAAGATCTAATGCTACCTCGGTATCGGGTTTTCCTCTTAATTTTTCTACAATAGCACCACTGCTTAGATTCTTTCCATACAAGGTATCTTGGTTTGCCGATAAAATCCTATCGCCGGCTTGTATTCCCACTTTTTCGCTTGGCCCGTTTTCTATTACGCGAACGATTTTCAAACTATCATCCATCATAAAAAAGCTGACGCCAATGCCTACAAATTCTCCTTGCATATTTTCATTGACAAAGCGAAGTTCATCTTCTGGGATAAAGGCAGAATGCGGATCTAACCGATCAATAACATCTTCTATAACCAAATCAACCAAACTGTCGGTATCGATCTTATCTACATAATTTCTATCGATATAACGCACCAGTTGATGGAGGCGTTGTCCTCCTTTTATCGGTACAGGGCTGTATTGATTGACAAAGACAGGATTACTCCCCAATAAAAAACCCAAGGCCACCGAGAGGAGTACCACGATCCATAAATAAAGTGTTGATGATCTCACGATGGATTTTCTATGTTTTCAAGAGGATAATGTTCTACCGCTACCCCAGCTTTTAGTAAAAATTCTACCCCAGAAAGGTCTTTATAGGCCTTGGCATAAACCACCCTTTTGATTCCCGATTGATGGATTAATTTGGAACATTCTTTACAAGGGGAAAGGGTAATGTAAAGCGTAGATCCAGAACACGACTGCGTAGAGGCAGCAACTTTTAAAATTGCATTGGCCTCAGCATGGAGTACATACCATTTGGTGTAATGATCTTCGTCTTCACATACATTTTCAAATCCTGAGGGAGTGCCATTGTATCCGTCTGAAATAATCATGCGATCTTTTACAATCAATGCCCCCACTTTTTTACGTTCGCAATAGGACAATTGTCCCCAGGTGTGGGCCATTTTCAAATAAGCTTAATCATATTGAGCTTGTTTACTCATCGTAGGTTTAAACTTTTTTTATGCCTTAATTTTTCATCCATGATTTTATAAACATTCCCTTCAAGGTAAATAAAAATGCCCATATACCCCCCAAACTAGGACGCGGCTTTTTTCCTCTCCCCAATCGGTGGATTTGCAATTCGTACCAGGGGAGCTCTACTCCACCCATTTTGTCCAAAAAAGGAATTCCTATTTTGGGAATAGGCGCCTGAAAACGTTCTGTTTTGCTGTCAAAAATGTCCTGAGCTAAATGGGGATGCAAACAAAAGGGTCGGGCCAGACCAATAATATCCAGCTTGCCCCCTTGTAAAGCAGTTTCCATTCCCGCAACGGTACGGAATCCTCCCGTAAGCAATAGCGGTTTGTCGGTTACTTTTCTTGCTTTTTCGATATAATCCAGAAAATAGGCTTCCCTTTCTACTGTACTTTTTTTAAAGCGATTTCCTTTGACCATAGCGGGCTTTTCATAGGTCCCGCCAGAAATTTCAATAAGATCAATCCCTTCTCTAGACAGCAGTTGTACGACCTCTATCGATTCTTCTTCGCTAAAGCCCCCGCGCTGAAAATCGGCTGA
This sequence comes from Candidatus Arcticimaribacter sp., assembly GCA_011526335.1. Classification (GTDB taxonomy): domain Bacteria; phylum Bacteroidota; class Bacteroidia; order Flavobacteriales; family Flavobacteriaceae; genus Arcticimaribacter. The sequence continues at coordinate 17,385 of WTJB01000262.1, read as the reverse complement.
ATTGATTTTTATGCCAACGGGATAATCTTTTCCCACTTGTTTTCGAATTTCGCGATAGACCTCAATGACAAAACGTACACGGTTGGTAAGGCTGCCTCCCCATTGGTCGGTGCGTGTATTGCTGTTTGGCGACAAAAATTGACTTACCAAATAGCCATGTGCTCCGTGAATTTGACAACCTGTAAAGCCGGCTTCTTTTAATATTCTTGCCGAAGTCCCAAAACGTTTGATACAATCCCAAATTTGATCTTCTGTCATTGGGGTAGCCACCTTAAACATCTTGGATGCTCCTCCCATTTTTAAAGGAACCGCAGAGGGGGCAACAACTTCTCTGTTTATAGAAGCAAACGCCTGTCTTCCTGGATGATTCAATTGGGGCCACAAATGCACTCCCGTACCTTTAACGGTTTCTGCCCATTGTTTTAGCGCATCAAAATGGGTGTAATCTTCAACAACAACATTTCTGGGTTCACCCAATGCGCGTGAATCTATCATCACATTTCCTGTTATCAAAAGACCTGGATTGCCTTCTGCCCATACCTTATATGCATTTATTAGGGTTTTGGTGGGTGCGTTTTTTAAGGTGCCTATGTTTTCACTCATGGCCGACTTTGCTATTCTGTTTTGCAATACTTGGCCACAAGGCAGTTCAAAAGAGGATTGAATATTTTTCATAAATCTAATAAGAGCAAAAGATAATTAGATTCTTTCAAGGATCATATACATGGCCATAAGAAATATAAAAATTCCTACCCCTCTATGCCAATAGGCCACCCCTTTGGGGTAAACCCATAAGAGACCCGTATTCATAAAAAGCGCAATGCTTACAATCAAAAGTTGAGCAATTTCCACCCCAAGGGCAAATGAAAATAAACCCATTGTGGCATTTTCAGGCTCTACCATCATAGAAAAATAACGCCCAAAACCCAAACCGTGAATACATCCATACACAAAAGTGATGACCGCCGAAAACAGTCCTGTTTTGGGTAATCTACCCAAAAGTAAAGGCACACAGCTAAGGGCAATGGTAATGGGAATCAACAATTCTATCCAATAGCTTGAAAAACGAAAACCTGCATGATAATTTCCTAAAAGAGAAAAACTGTGCCCCAAGGTAAATAGCGTTACCCAAAACAAAAGTTTCTTCCAATCTGAAAAAGCAAAAGGCAGACTCAAAGCAACGATAAAATAAAAATGGTCTAAACCTTCAACATCCAGCACATGAGTACAGCCAAGATTAAGGTAAAACAGAAAGGTGTCTATCATATTTTGCGTTGTTTTTGTATCGTTTCATAAGCGGTCTGAACTTGCTGAAATTTCTCTTCAGCCCCTTTTTTAAGCGCAGGATCGTCGGTTACAATTTTATCAGGATGATATTTCTTTGCTAATGTACGGTAGGCCTTTTTTACCTCAGCGTCCGTAGCATCAGGCGATATTTCTAATATGGTGTAGGCCTGATCCGTAGATTTTACAAACATCGCTTTGATGCTTTCATAGGCGTGGGTATTGAGCTGTAAAGCTGCCGCAATTTGAGAAAGTTTTGTCAATTCGCTTGCCGAAATGGACCCATCTGACTGGGCTATGCCAAACAAAAAATGCAAAATCTGTACCCTCACTTCAGCGCGAGCTCCACGAACAAAGAACTGACACAGGGCATTTAAGTCCTGTCTTTTTCCTTTTATTTCTGAATTGAAGCGGGCAAAGATTCCTTCAGCCCGATTTTTTCCGTATTGAGCAATAAAGTAACGTCGAACAAAGCTCAACTCTTTGGAGTCTGCTTTTCCATCGGCTTTGATCACTATAGCGGCTAATGAAAGTAGATTAAGTTCTACCTCATCTTGAGACAAACGAGAAAACCCCTGAGGTCGTGAAAAAGGGGAATTCTGCTGAGCTCCGGTAAGCTGTTCTATCATACTACCGATAAAGTACCCCAAAACGGCTCCGCCAAAACGAAAATACAAGAATCCTAATCCGGCTGCGACCCACTTAATCATAGCTATTTATTTAAAGAACAAAGATAGTTTTCTGACTAAAAAAGGCAACCCATAAAGTTAAAATTGACAAAACTACTTATCTTTGTGGCATAAAATTAGAATTATGTATCCAGCAGAATTAGTACAACCCATGCGAGATGAATTGACCGCTGTCGGGTTTGAGCAGATCAGTGACGTAGAGCGTGTAGAAAACGTAATTCAATCCGAAGGAACTACCTTGGTTGTGGTTAATTCTGTTTGTGGTTGCGCCGCAGCAAATGCTAGACCAGGAGTGCGTATGTCGCTAGCCAATGAAAAGACCCCACAAAATTTAGTTACTGTATTTGCTGGGGTAGATAGAGAAGCAACAGATGCAGCAAGAGCATTGATGGTTCCTTTTCCTCCTTCTTCGCCTTCTATGGCTTTGTTTAAAGATGGTGAATTGGTCCATATGTTGGAACGTCATCATATTGAGGGAAGACCAGCAGAAATGATTGCAGAAAATCTTGTTCAGGCTTATCAAGAGCACTGTTAGAAAACAACGCCCCCAAATGAAGATATAATGAAGGTAGTAGCATACCCGATATCGCTCATTTATTATTTTTTCTTTTTTTTATTGCTGCTTGCTTTTCATCCTATACAAGTGGTGTGTTACCGTATTGTGGGATATAGTGCGCACAAAAAAAGTGTGGACATCCTTAATTTCCTGCTTTTAATTTGCTTAAAAATTGTAGGTACCCGGATTACATTCGTACAAAAAAAACCCCTCAAAAAAGGGGAGACGTATATTTTTGCTTGTAACCATCAAAGCACCTATGATATTCCTCCTTTGATTTGGTATTTGCGTCATCATCACGCCAAGTTTATAAGCAAAAAAGAATTGGGGAATGGAATTCCAAGTATTTCATTCAATTTACGTCATGGAGGAGGCGCCCTTATCGATCGAAAAGATCGTTATAGTGCTGTTCAAGAAATAAAAGAATTTTGCCATCGAGTGAAGAAAAACCAGTGGTCAGTAGTCATATTTCCTGAAGGCACCCGCTCAAGAGATGGAAATCCCAAAGCCTTCCAGCAAGGAGGGCTCAAGACACTATTGAGCGCTTTACCCAAGGCAAAATTGGTCCCCATCAGCATTTCGCATTCCTGGAAATTGGCCCGCTGGAACTATTTTCCTCTTCCTTTAGGAGTCCATATTAAGTTTACGGTTCATCCCCCAGAAGACCCTGATGGCAAGCAGATTACAAAACGCATAGCCGCACTAGAAAAAATTGTTGTTGATAATATTATTCCCGGCTAAAGTCAGCTTTTCGCTTTTCCAAAAAAGCGGAAGTCCCTTCTTTAAAGTCGGCCGTATCAAAGCAATCCCCAAATAATTTTTGTTCTACTTTAAAGCCAGAAGCAGGAGTGGTATAATTTGCGTCTATTGCTTTAATTGCTTGCGCTTGTGCTTGCGGGGCATTTTTCAATAAACGTTCTGCCCATTCTGCTGCAGTGGCCATTAAATTTTCCGGAGCCACTACCTGACTGACCAAGCCATACCCCAAGGCTTCTTCTGCTCCTAACATGCGACAGCTTAAAATCATTTCTGTAGCCCGTCCTCGGCCGATAATTTGTGCTAAGCGTTGGGTTCCACCATAACCCGGAATAAGACCAAGAGATGCCTCTGGCAGGCCCAAACGAGCAGTTGTAGTGGCAATCCGTATATGACAAGCAAGAGCCAGTTCTAAGCCCCCACCCAAAGCATAACCATTGATGGCTGCAATCACTGGGGTATTCATTTTTGCTATAAAATCAAAAACTTCTTCTTGCCCTTTTTGTGCCAAAGCACGCCCCTCTTCCGAATTAAAAGACGCGAATTCAGAAATATCTGCGCCAGCAACAAATGCCTTTTCTCCACTTCCGGTCAATACAATGACACGAACCTTTTCCTGATTACGTAGTTCGCTAAACAACTGATGAAGCTCTTCTAGTAAAGCACGGTTTAGGGCATTTAATTTTTCTGGTCGATGCAAGCTTACCCAAGCTACTTCATCTTGTATTTCGAACAACAAATGATTAAAGTGCATTCTTTTTTAATTTAATTTTAAACGTTGTGCCTTTGTTTACTTCAGAGATATAGTCAAGCTCTCCTCCAAAAGATCGAATGATGTTTTTGACTATCCCCAAACCAAGACCCATCCCCCCGGTCTTTGTGGTAAACTTGGGTTCAAATATTTTTTCTAGGTTTTCTTTTTCTATACCACTTCCATTGTCGCTTACCCATACTTCTACCCCCTCTTCATTAGGCACCAAATGCACCTGTACTTCTGGGGTTCTATTTTCTGGGACTGCTTGGATAGCATTTTGGATTAAATTGGTCATCATCCGTATCCACTGTGTGCGATCTATTGGCCAGATCAATTCAGTCAATTCAGATTTGAATTTAACCATTTCTGGAGCAAAAATTTCTGTTGATCGTTGGGTGATGGAAACCAAATCTTGGTCTTCAATTTTGGGCTGTGGTAAGGTAGCAAAATCCGAAAATGCTGTAGCCACCTTACTCATGGTATCGATCTGCTCGATTAGGATTTTAGAAAAATCATTTAAACGATCTTGTGCTTCTTCATCGTGTGGATCAAAACGTTGTTGAAAGCTCTGCACGGTTAACCGCATAGGGGTCAATGGATTTTTGATCTCGTGGGCAACTTGTTTGGCCATTTCTTGCCAAGCTTGCTCCCGTTCTGATTTTGCCAACTTGGCAACACTTTCTTCCAGAGCGTCGACCATACTATTGTAAGAATTCACCAAACTATCTACCTCCTTACTTGCATTGACGATTTTAATTTTTTCATTTCCTTTAAGTATCCCGGTTTGGTCCATTCTGGCCCGAATGGTTTCGAGGGGGCGCGTCATAAATTGTGCTAAGAAAAAAGCGAGTAAAATAGCCACGAAAAGCATGACCCCATAAATTTGATACAACCGATACAAAAAAGTATTGAGCTCTGAGGTATTGAAAGCCACATCTTCGAAATACGGAAAATACAAAAGCAAATGAGGCTTCCCCTTATCGTCCATAAGAACACTTAATGAAGATTGAAATTTTCCTTTTTCATTTTCATTTTGAAGTGCCAAACGTTTACTCTTTTCCTGAAAGAGCGCATGGAGTTTCTCTTTTTCTAGCGATTCTTCCCTTGCAACATCAGCGGGAAGCATATAAGAAAAGAACAGCGGATCTCCGTCTATGTTATAGAGCGAAAATTCTACTTTATGAATCTGTGAAATGGCATTAAAGTCATCGTAATTAAGTTCTTTTTGAACATCAACTGCATGATATAAACTGTCTCTATTAAAAATATAATTCAGATGGTTTTTTACCTGTGTTTCCTTCCTTATCAAACGCCTTTCATTATAATCGTCCCCTAAACTATAGTATTGAATATAAGTGGCCGCCAAAATTAAAATAGAGGTCGTCACGGTCAACAAAATCATGAAAAAGAAAATCCGAAGGCGAAGAGAAATCTTGGTTTTCATGACTTAGTCTTTTCTGTATTTTTTGTACAAGCGTATGCCAAGCATTAATAAAATTGCCAAGCCTAGGAGTCCCAAAAGGCCGAACACCCAATGGAAGCTACTTTTAAGTATGACCAAAAAGACGACAGCAAAGAGAATAAGGGTTGCCCCTTCGTTCCAGAGCCGCATATAAAATGAACTTTTATGCAACCGATTGTTCTGCATGGCAATAAACATCTGATGTGTTTTTATATGATATACATACAATAGACCGACAAAAACCAATTTAATTACCATCCATTGTTGTAGTAACCACGCTGGCATTAAATACAACAACATAAAAGCAAAAAGACTGGCGAGTATTGCAGAAGGCCAAGTGATAATGTACCACAGTCTTTTGGCCATTATTTGGAGTTGTTTACTGAGAATTTGTTTTTCTTGTTCTGATTTTTCCTGGGCTTCGATATAGTAAATGAAAATACGCGGAATGTAAAACAGCCCTGCAAACCAGGTGATAATAAATATCAGATGTAAGGATTTTATATAGTTGTAATAAATCTCCACAATGTCGAGGTATTAATCTGTTGTAAATTACAAATAAGTCCTGAGATTAAGCGCTTGGGCTAGCGATATACTTTTTTACTTCTCTAAAAAGGAAAAAAGCTGTTACAATAGTGGCCAACCCTTCGGCCAATGGGAAGGCTACCCAAACCCCAAAAACGCCCCAATAGTTGGGCAAAATCAACACCAGGGGGATAAAGAAAAAACCTTGGCGGGTAAGGGTCAACAAAAGTGCTGGAACCGCTTTTCCGATGGCTTGAAAATAGGCAGAACCAATCAATTGAACCCCAACTATTGGGGTACTTAAAAAGACCCACTTGAGCACCTCGGCCGTATCTTTAATTACTTCTTGATCTTGCGTAAAAACGGCTGCTATAGCATCCGAAAACAGATAAATCATAAAGAAGACAAAACTGGCCAAAACTGAAGCGTATATCAGGGCTTTTTTTATTACTAAAACTACTCTGTCTTTTTTGTCAGCACCATAGTTGTAGCCGGCTATCGGAACAAAACCTTGGGTGATTCCCAAAATGGGAAAAAGCGCAAACATTAACATTCGACTGATGATGGCATAGACAGCTATCATCGTTGGTCCCGCCAGTGAAAACAAAATATTATTGACCAAAAGAACGGTAAAACTGACAACCGCTTGACGAGAAAGGGTAACAAAGCCTAAGCTTCCTATTTCTTTAACAATCGTAAGGTTTAATTTTAAATGCGAAATGCTTACCCGAAGGTCAGATTTTCCTGAAAGAAAGAAATAAAGGATATACAACCCACAAATACAATACGATAAAGTCGTGGCCCAAGCCGCACCTTCCATCCCCCAACCCATCTGGTATATGAAGAGGTAATCTAGCAATAAGTTGGATATAGAGGGCAACAACATCGCATACATTGCATTTTTGGGTTTCCCCTCAGCACGAATGGTATTATTTCCCATCATGCAAAATCCTAAAACAGGAACACCAATAACGACAATGATATAGTAAATTTTTGCAAGCGCATAAAGGGCTCCTTTTCCCCCGAAAAGAGGAATTATTTCTTCTAAAAACAGAAGACCCAAGGTCATAAAGGTAAAGGTCAGCAGGAAGGTAAGGGTAATTTGGTTTCCGAAAACGGTATTGGCTTTTTCGTTTTCTTGACTGCCCAACGCCCTCGAAATAATGGAGCCTCCGCCCATGCCAATGGCCATTCCCAATGCTGCGATAAAAAATGAAACAGGTAACACCACATTGATGGCCGCAATGGCATTGGCCCCGATCCATTGTCCGACAAAAATGGTGTCTATTAAGATATTTAATGACATCACCAGTATCCCGATGGAGGCCGGAACTGCCTGCTTGATCAGCAGTTTTCCAATGGGGTCAGACCCCATTTGTGTTGCTTTAGCCATTTACTTTTGGGGTTGAAAGGGCCCATTCGTCTATCCAACGACTCATTACTTTTACCCAATCTGGACGATCGTTAATACAAGGGATAACCTCTAAGTGTTCTCCCCCATTTTCCTCAAAATCCTCAGCCGCTTCCATCCCAATTTCTTCTAAGGTTTCTAAACAATCAGAAACAAAAGCAGGAGTAACCACGGCCATTCGCTTGGTCCCCGTTTTGGCAAAATTGTCAATGGTTTTATCGGTATAAGGTTGTAGCCATGGGTCGAGTCCCAACCGCGATTGAAAAGAAGTCGAATAGGTTCCTTCTTTTAACTCTAAATATTCTGCCACCAAACGCGTGGTTTCATAGCATTGATGACTGTAGCAATACGTATGCGCCGGTGAGGGTTCAGACTGACAGCATTTTCCATCCATTTTACAATGCGAGCGTGTCACATCTGATTTTCGTATATGACGCTTGGGAACCCCGTGATAGGAAAATAATAGATGTTCCCATTCTTTCCCTTGTAAACTTTCTTGGATAGATTGTGACAACACCCGAATATAATCGGGGTGATTATAAAAGGGAGGCAAGGCCGTAAATTCCATTTCTGGAAAATGTTGTTTACGCAGCTCCTCTGCCAACACCAAAATGGTTTCTGTTGTCGCCATCGCATACTGCGGATACAACGGAACCAAGAGCACCTCGGTAACCCCTTTATCCTGTAATTCTTGAAGGCCCTTAAAAATTGACGGATTGCCATATCGCATGGCCAAACTCACCGGGACACTTACTTGCTTACTGATTTTTTCTTGAAGTTTTTCGGATAAAACAATGAGGGGAGAGCCTTCTTCCCACCATATTTTTTGGTAGGCTTTTGCCGATTTTTTAGGACGGGTGTTTAAGATAATTCCCTTTACCAACAAGGTACGCAAAGGTTTTGGCAAGTCTATGACACGCTCATCCATTAAAAATTGATCCAAATATTTTTTTACATCTGGGGGGTTGGGGCTATCTGGTGAGCCCAAATTAACTAAGAGTACTCCTTTCATTTCGCTTCTTTTTCACGGTAAACGCCAGCAAAAGCGTCACACAACATTTTCTACGAAGATAAGGATAGCAGATATTTTTTTGGAGTTGTCCCAAATTTCTTTTTAAAAGCCGCAATAAAATGACTGGAGGTAGAGTAGCCTACCTTTAGCCCCACTTCGTTTACATTGAATTGTTTTGATGCAAGCATTCTTCGAGCTTCTTCCATTTTGTGTTCTAGATGATAGCCATAAACCGTGTCGCCATAAAGTTGTTTAAACCCTTCTTTGAGTTTACTCATGCTTAGTCCTATTTCTTCTGAAAGGGATTGTAATGAGGGAGGTTCTGCCATATTGTCGAGTAACAAATCTTTGGCTTTACGAATTTTTCGCACATGTTCGTCGTCAATCAAAAAGGGACATTGCTCTATATCTGCCGTTTCATCTTTATTGAAATAAAGACTGAGAAGTTCGTATACTTTCCCTTTGAGGTAAAGGGCTTTCATGCTGTCTTGTACTTTACTGTTTAAAATTTGACTGAGTACTACCGCCATAGATGCCGAAAAAGGTTTGGTATCATAATATTTTTTGGTGCTATTTTCTGGACTAAGAAAATGGATCTGGTCTGCATCTGACGAAAAAAGACTGTGAAACTTTTTGATAGAAATGACCACACCAATTAGCCAACTATCGGGTTCAAGTTGTAAATCTATCGGTAAATCGCGCTGTGGATTGTACAATAAAACAGAATTTTCTTCCTCTACCGGAAAGGCATAATTCCCTTGATTAAACAGAAAGGTAGCTTTTCCTTTTAAACAAAAATGAAATTGAATAAAGCTGCTGTTTATCTCTTCAGACGCGCGTGCTTTTTCGCTACTCTCGTTCTGATAGGTGAGCACATAAAAACCTTCTTCAATAACATTTTTCTCCGTCAAACTTTTAGCGTTATTTTTATCCATAGCAAACTTATTTTTTATTTAGAATGAATCTTAATAGTGGTCGATAAAGCCCAATTAATCCCTAAAAAGTACATCTTTAAACAAAAATAAACGCTTTCCGTTGTAAAAAATACTTTTAGCGTTATTTTTTAATCCCAACGACATTTATTTTTGTTGCGGATTTAGAAGAAGAATGAAACATTCTACAGCTGGAAAAGATTTTTTTGTCATTGGCATTAGTTACAGAACCGCCAACCTAGAAACCCGAGGGCTTTTTAGTTTAGGCAGCACACAATGCGATGCGATGCTCCAAGAAGCTAAATCTGACGGAATCGCCGAGCTGTTGATCAACACTACCTGCAATCGAACAGAGTTGTATGCATATGTAGAAGATCCTTCTAAAATGATTGACCTGCTTTGCAAGCATTCACGTGGCAGTCTTTCTACCTTTGAAAAGTTAGGCTATTGTTACCAAAACCAAGAAGCTATTCACCATATTTTTAAAGTAGGAACAGGCTTGGATAGTCAGATCCTAGGAGACTTTGAAATTATCGGTCAATTGAAGCAAGGGTTTTATCGCTCTAAAAAAGCGGGCTTGGTCAATGGCCTAAGTGAGCGCTTGATCAATGCGGTAATTCAGGCCAGTAAAAGAATCAAAAATGAAACCAATATTTCTACCGGAGCAACTTCGGTAGCCTTTGCTTCTGTACAATATATCCTGAAACACATTGAGCAGATATCTCAAAAAAACATCCTTCTCTTTGGTACGGGGAAAATCGGACGAAACACCTGCGAAAACCTCATCAAACACACAGAGAACGATCATATCGTTTTGATCAATCGAACACACGAAAAAGCCCAAGATGTTGCGGGGAAATTCAATGTGAACGTAAAACCCTTTGGAGAACTCCCCTCTGAAATTCGAAAAGCAGATGTAATGATCGTCGCGACCGGAGCTCAGCATCCTACGGTATCCAAAGACTTGATTCATACCGATAAACCTTTGCTTATTCTCGACCTTTCTATTCCCAACAATGTACATACGAATGTTACTGAACTTGATCATGTACGCGTGGTAAACCTCGATACTTTATCGCAAATAACCCAAGAAACGCTTGAGGAAAGAAAAAAGCATCTTCCAGAGGCTGAAAAAATTCTTGAAGAAGTGAAAGCTGAGTTTATGCAGTGGTTAGAACACCGAAAGTATGCACCGCTGCTGAGAGCCTTTAAAGATAAATTGAGTAGCCAACAAGAGCTAGAAATAAAAAATCAAAGCAAGAAAAAAGTACTGTCTGAAGATGCGACAACGCTTTCTCAACAGCTGATTCAAAAAATAACAGGACAACTGGCGAACTATCTTCGTGAAAACCCCAACAAAGCCAGTGAAACCCTTGCGGTTTTTGAGGATGTCTTTCAACTTCCTACACATGAAGCAAAATAAGCCTTTACGCATTGGAACCCGCGCTAGTGCCCTTGCCCTTTGGCAAGCGGAAAAACTACAACGGGAATTGAATGCCCTAGGCTATGCGACTGTGCTTATCCCCATACATTCTGAAGGAGATCAAAACCTTACGCAGCCGCTTTATGAGATGGGCACTGTAGGGATTTTTACCAAAGCCCTAGACATTGCGTTGCTCAATAATCAAATTGATTTGGCCATCCACAGCATGAAAGATGTGCCTACACAGCTTCCCAATGGAATCATACAAGCTGCTGTTTTGGAAAGAGGCAATAGCTCAGATATTTTGGTTTGGTCAAACAAAGAAGAGAAAAACACCATTGCCACAGGTAGTCTTAGACGGAAAGCCCAGTGGCTTGAGCGGTATCCGGAAGATGAGATTGTTCCCCTCCGCGGAAATATACAAACCCGTTTAAAACAATTGAACAGCCAAGCATGGAATGGGGCTGTTTTTGCTGCCGCAGCTTTAGAACGGTTAAAGATTTCCGAAGAACAAGTAGAAGTTTTGGATTGGATGATTCCCGCCCCAGCTCAAGGGGCATTAATGGTGGTTACCTTAGAAGAAAACAAAGAACTGGCCCAAATTTTACAAGAATTAAATCATCCTCTGGTTGAAAAATGTACAAGCATAGAACGTGATTTTCTTCGCACATTAGAAGGCGGTTGTACAGCACCTATTGGCGCCTTCGCTTATTTTGAAAATGGAAGCCTACACTTTAAAGGGGGTGTTTTTTCACTTCAAAAGAAACAGGGAATTACCCTACAAAAAAAGGTTGCGCACTACTCCGATAAGCTCGGAAAAAAGTGGGCAGAAGAAATTCTTGCCCAAGGCGGGGCCGCATTATTGAAAGAATTCAAATCAGAGCAATGACAAACTTTCGATTGCTTTCAACTAAGGAATTACTTCCCCCTCAAAAACGACGCTTTATTGAATGGGGATGCGATCTCACAGCCTACAATTTTATTCGAATAAAACCGCTTACTTTTTCATTTTCGACCCTACACGAACACCTGATTTTTACGAGCCAAAACGGGGTAAATGCATTTTTTGAACCGTACCCTATGCAAGCACAGTGGAAATCCAAAAAAGTATTTTGTGTTGGGGAAAAAACCAAAGCGCTGCTCAAAGCAAAAGGGTTTACGTGGATTTACATGGAAGAAAATGCAAATGCATTGGCAGAGATACTCCTAAAACAGGAGAATAACACAAAAGCCTTTAGCTTTATTTGTGGAAAAAGAAGGCGTCCAGAAATTGAAAATAAACTTAAAGAACACAACATTACCGTTGACTGTATAGAGACCTATACGACCGAGTTACAATCCAAATCTTTTGGACCACAGGACGGCATCCTTTTTTTTAGTCCCTCTGGAGTTGAAAGTTATTTGCAAAAAAACAAACTAGGAACGGCGCAATGTTTTGCTTTAGGACCTACCACAGCTGCTGCACTAGCCCCACACAGTAGCGATATTCACACGGCTAAAAAACCTACATTAGACCATTTGGGCCTTTGTGTCCATCAGTATTTGAACACAAATTGATATGATAGAAAACGATTTATTTTTACGTGCCTTAAAAGGAGAAACCGTATCTCGTCCTCCTGTTTGGATGATGCGACAAGCGGGTAGATACTTGCCTGATTTTATGAAGTTAAAAGAAAAGTACGATTTCTTTACCCGTTGTCAGACACCAGAATTGGCAACAGAAATCACCATCATGCCCATCGATCAAGTCGGGACAGATGCTGCTATTCTCTTTAGTGACATTTTGGTGGTTTTACAGGCGATGAATATAGAAGTGGAAATGAAAGCGGGTGTAGGGCCCTGGATTCCAAACCCCATAAGAACGGCCAAAGACCTAGACGAAGTTATCGTTCCACAAGCCGAAGAAGCTTTAGACTATGTATTGGATGCCGTAAAAATGACCCAAAGAGAGCTAAACAATCGCGTGCCGCTTATAGGGTTTGCCGGTTCTCCATGGACCCTGCTGTGCTATGCTGTGCAGGGACAAGGATCAAAAACCTTTGACTTGGCCAAAGCATTATGTTTTACCCAACCCGAAGTAGCGCATCGATTGCTACAAATGATTACAGACACCACCATAGACTATCTCAAAGCTAAGGTCGCTGCTGGAGTCAATGCTGTTCAATTATTCGATTCTTGGGGGGGGCTGCTCTCTCCTGAAGACTACTCGACTTTTTCGTGGCCCTATATTCAACAAATTGTTGATGCCTTAAAAGACCACATTCCTGTAATTGTGTTCGGGAAAGGATGTTGGTTTGCCTTAAACGAAATGGCGCAATCGGGGGCTAGTGCCTTAGGCGTTGACTGGACCTGTTCCCCTAGAAACGCACGTTATCTTTCTGGCGGACAAATAACCCTTCAAGGCAATTTTGATCCTTCACAATTGCTTTCTCCGATTCCTAAGATCAAAAGTGATGTAAAAAAGATGATTGATGCCTTTGGAAAAGACCGTTACATTGTAAACTTGGGTCACGGAATTTTACCCAACATCCCAGTGGATCACGCAAAAGCCTTTGTAGATGCCGTTAAAGAATACAAGGTATAAACAATGAAAGAACAATTCTACCAATACATTTGTACCCTCCAAGACGAGATCACACAAAAGCTTGAGACCCTTGAGCCAACGGTGCGTTTTCGAGAAGATCTATGGGAACGCCCCGAAGGAGGTGGAGGACGAACACGTGTTATTGAACAAGGAAAAGTTTTTGAAAAAGGAGGGGTAAACATTTCAGCCGTTCACGGAGAACTCCCGGAAAGTATGCAAGCCTATTTTGGGGTAAAAGACGCCCAATTCTATGCCTGTGGATTGAGCTTGGTACTGCACCCAAAAAACCCAATGGCCCCAACAGTACACGCCAACTGGCGGTACTTTGAACTTTATGACAGTACAGGCCAAATTGCCGATCAATGGTTTGGTGGTGGGCTAGATCTTACACCCTATTACTTGTTTGAAGAAGATGCAAAACACTTCCACCAAGTGTGTAAAGAGACCTGTGACCGACATGATCCGCATTTCTATTCACAGTACAAAAAACGTTGTGATGAGTATTTTTGGAACAGCCACCGAAATGAAGCCCGTGGCCTAGGCGGATTGTTTTTTGACTATCTAAAAAAGGGCGAGAAAACCATGGATCAATGGTATAGCTTTGTTACCGATGTAGGGTCCAATTTTTTAAATGCTTACTTCCCTATCCTTAACAAAAGGAAAGATTTACCCTACACTGATGCTCAAAGAGAATGGCAAGAAATAAGAAGGGGGCGTTATGTAGAGTTTAACTTAGTCCACGACAAAGGCACTTTGTTTGGCCTAAAAACCAATGGGCGTATCGAAAGTATTTTGATGAGCTTGCCGCCACAAGTACAATGGGTTTATGACCATACCCCTGCGCAAGGTTCGGAAGAAGAAAAGCTGATACAAGTACTACAACATCCCAAAGACTGGATGGCTGCAGTTGAATAAAAAAGTGTATTTTTAAAAAAAGCCCAAGTACAAATGAATACACTCACCATCCTTTTTGTTCTCCCGCTGCTGATCATCTTTTCCTATATCTTCGATAGCATTGCCAAAAAAACCAAATTTCCATCGGTCATTCTTCTGATGTTTACCGGTATGCTTATCCGTCTTGGAGTAGATTTTTATGGCGAGGTTGAGTTGCAATTTTTAGACCAATTGATTCCTGTATTGGGCACCCTTGGGCTGATCCTGATTGTTTTAGAAGGCGCCCTAGAATTAGATATCGAAAGAAAAAAAATACCCCTAATCTTAAAAGGCTTTTTGGCCGCACTTGTTATTTTAATTGCCAACATTGTTGGGCTCAGTTTTATTTTTGAAACGGTCCTTTTATTGGAACGCACTACGGCGGTGGTGTACTCCATACCTTTATCCATCATCAGTAGCGCAGTAGCCATCCCTAGCGCTTCGGGTTTGCTGACAAAAGACAAGGAATTTGTAGTCTACGAGTCCACCTTTTCAGATATCTTGGGGATCATGGCATTCAATTATGCATTGACACAATACCAAAACCAAGCCCCCTTAATTGGCATGCAACCCCTTTTTGAATTGGGCTTGCAAATTGTAGGCGTTATTGCCATTTCCATTGCCATCACCTACTGTTTATTTCAATTGCTACAGCAAATAGACCAGCACATTAAGTTCTTCCTTATTTTGGCGCTTTTGGTCTTGGTTTACGCCTTCGGAAAATACTTCCACTTACCGGCTTTAGTCACCATTTTTATTTTCGGTTTATTCTTAAAAAATGTCACTGCACTCCTGCCTCAGTTTCTTCAAAAACACTTGAATATTGAAAAAACACATCAAGGGCTTCACGAGTTTCACCTCCTTACTGCAGAGTCTACTTTTTTAGTGAAAACATTTTTCTTTTTGTTCTTTGGTTTCTCGATAAGCTTTGGACAATTTGATTCTATAATGCCTTTACTCTACGGCTCACTTATACTGGTCGTAATGATTGGGGTACGGTATGTATACTTTCTGCTGACCCAATTCAACCTAAAACCCGGACCACTGATGTATATGTCTCCCAGAGGCCTGATAAGTATACTGTTGTTTCTTCAAATAAAAGATATCGACTTTATTTCCAAAACCACATTAATCGATGAACGTGTCTTGTTGGTGGTCATTTTGCTTTCTATGTTTGTAATGACTTTTGGAAACCTAAAACACAAAACCCCTGAGGAGAATGAGGAAGTTGATGATTCAACCCTAGATGAAGACGCCTTGACAAAAGAACCCCCTAGCCCCGAAAATTTATTGGACTTTCCCGAAACAAACGAAACACAACACTAATGCATTTACTTCAACGCAACAGACGTTTACGCCAATCTTCAAGTATAAGAGCGCTGGTTCAAGAAAATCACCTAACGACCGATGATTTTATTGTTCCCCTATTTGTCGTAGAAGGGAAGGGAATAAAGGAAGAAATTTCGGCCATGCCAGACTACTATCGGATGAGTTTGGATCTGCTCTCAAAAGAGGTAAAAGAACTATGGGCATTAGGGTTAAAAGCGGTTTTGTTGTTTGTAAAAGTCCCCGACACATTAAAAGATAATAAAGGAACAGAGGCCCTCAATCCAAACGGCTTGATGCAAAGAGCCATTGGATGCGTTAAAGAAGCGGTACCCGAAATGGTGGTCCTCACCGATGTAGCACTTGACCCCTATTCCTCTTTCGGACACGATGGTATTGTAGAAAACAATACCATTGTCAATGATCCTACGGTCGAAGTTTTGGCGCAAATGGCGCTGTCGCATGCCCAAGCCGGAGCAGATATTGTAGCCCCGAGCGATATGATGGATGGGCGTATTGGCGCCATTAGACATAGTTTGGAAACAAATCATTTTCCGGATACGGGAATTTTAAGTTACAGTGCCAAATATGCTTCTTCCTTTTATGGCCCATTCCGGTCTGCTTTAGACTCAGCCCCAGGTTTTGGAGATAAAAAAACCTATCAAATGGATTTTCATAACCGGGAAGAAGCCTTGACAGAAACCTTAAGAGATTTAGAAGAAGGAGCGGATATTGTAATGGTAAAACCTGGCTTAGCTTATTTGGATATCGTGCGAGATTTACGCAATAACATAGAGGTCCCTATTGCCGTATATCAGGTAAGTGGAGAATATGCACAGCTAAAAGCGGCGGCGAAGTTAGGGCTGGTAGATGAAAACAGCTTGATGTACGAACAATTAATCGCATTTAAGCGTGCCGGAGCAAATTTAATTGCGAGTTATTTTGCCAAAAAAGTGGCGGAACAGCTCAGAAGCTAATTTGGATTAATTTTTGACATAGTTTTAGTGTTTTATCCCAAATACTACTGCTATGCTAAAAAAATGCCTACCCCTACTTTTAACCTTTGTCTTTTTGGGCTGCATTGGAGAAGACCTCATCGATGATTATGTTGCGCCAACGCTCAGAATTACCAACCCTATTTTAAGCATTTCTGAAGGAGGCTCGTATCAATTTATAGCTAAATATTTTGATACCGCAGGAGAAGAAGTTCTACAACCACGACTCCAGTGGTCCACAGAAACAGCGAATACAATCTCAGTTAATGCACTCGGAACCATAGAGGCCTTAACACCAGGACAAGGGGTCGTTGTGGTGGCTACCCAATCGCATTTAGGTGAGGACATTCAAAAAAAATTGGCCTTTGACGTAACCGCCATCCTTATTGAAAATCAAGAAACAACAAATACCACTTCAAATACAACGGTTTCTTCTACCACCGAAGAAACCACAAATGCAGCAACAAATACCTCTACCCTAGATAACACCTCCACAACTACAGTTACTCAAGGAACAAGCTCGGACACCACCACCGATGGAAATTCGACAACCACTACCGAAACGGTCATCGTTGTTGCCCCACAATTTTTTGAAGGACAGGTAAACACTACCAGCAGCTATATCCTTCAGGGGAACTATCGTTATGGTTATGTCGATGGGGTGTTAAAACTACAGCTTGACGATACCTATAAAGCAGATACAACATTGCCCGGATTGTATGTCTATTTGGGCAACAACCCCA
>WTJB01000232.1 GCA_011526335.1 Candidatus Arcticimaribacter sp. | reverse complement strand
AGCAGCACCTTTTGGGTGAAAGGTCTCTCCGTGACTTGTGACCTTCTCAATTTCCCAATAGCCTTCTAATAAGGGGGGGTGAATCTCTTTCTTGGCTTGGCACCCCAAGAAGAAAAAGTGTATTAAAATCAAAATTAAAATCCGCATAGGACCAAGGTACGATTTTATAATTCAAAAAGTTGATAGGATAGCGATGTGGTCGATAAGGCGTCTAAAATACGGTCTTTGTGGGTGTCGGATAAGAAGAGTTGCCCGAAGTGGTTTTTTTCAACCATTTGCATGATTAGCGCAACACGGTTCTGATCTAATTTGTCAAAGACATCATCCAACAGTAAGATGGGTAAAATTCCCTCTTGCTTTTTTATAAAGTCAAACTGAGCCAATTTTAAGGCAATCAAAAAAGATTTTTGCTGTCCTTGACTTCCAAATTTTTTAATGGGTTCTTCTCCGAGGGTAAACAATAGGTCTTCTTTATGTGGGCCTGAAGAGGTAAATTGTACAACCCGATCTTTGTCCAATTGCGCTTCTAGCAGCTCGGAAAATGATTTTTCATGTAGCGCACTTTGGTACACAATATCGACGGCTTCGTTTTGTTGACTTATGTTGCGGTAGTGTTCTTTGAAAATGCTCGTAAAATCATCCAAAAATGCCTTTCTTTTTTGATGAAGTGTTTCGCCCAAAGACACCATCTGCTCGTCGTAAACACTGAGTGATGCTGCATCAAAAGTTCGGTTAGCGGCAAAATACTTTAACAGGGCGTTACGCTGGACCAAGAGTTTATTGTACCGTAAGAGGGTTTGTAGATATTGTTTGTCTGTTTGTCCAATAATGCCGTCCATAAATTTTCTTCGCGTACTGCTTCCTTCCACGATGAGGTCCCTATCGGCCGGAGAAATCATTACCAAGGGGAGAAGCCCTATATGGTCCGATAATTTTTCATAGAGTTTATTGTTGCGCTTTATGGTTTTTTTTTGCCCCCGTTTGAGGCTGCAAACAATCTTTTCGGTCTTTTCGTCTCTTTCAAATTCGCCTTCGATCAAAAAAAAATCAGTGTTGAACTGAATATTTTGTACCGCAGTGGGATTAAAATAGCCCTTGCCAAAACAAAGATGATAAATTGCATCTAGGATATTTGATTTGCCTACTCCGTTGTTTCCTATAAAGCAGTTGATACGTGCATCGAAAGCAAATGTTTTTGCATCAATGTTTTTGTATTGCGTGAGGGAAAGTTGACGTAAATTCATCGAGACGAATATAAGAAGTTCCCTGCGGTGTAAAAGACTAAAATCTTATTTTTTGATTAAAATAAAAAGGTTATTTTTGGGCACTGCAAAATACAAATTATGGCAACGTATAAGAAAAGAGGAGCAAAAAAATCCATTAGTAAACCAGAAGTTACTGAACAGCAAGAGCAAAGTACTACAGCAGAAGTTTTTGAAACACTTGACCAAAGTGCATCTCGAACAGAAGCTTTTGTTGCGGAATACCAGAACTATATCCTTATTTTTATTGGGGTGGTTACTGTAGGTGTTTTAGGCTACTTGGGGTACAATTCTTTTATATACACTCCACAACAAGAAGAAGCCGTAAGTGAACTTAATCAGGCTCAGTACTATTTTAACCTAGCCATTAACGAAACCGACGGCGAAGCTTTTTATCAGCAAGCCATTGAAGGAGCTGACGGGAAATTTGGTTTTCAGGATATCATTGACAACTATAGCGGAACTCCCGCCGGAGATTTGGCCATCTATAGCACTGGGATGGCACACTTTAACTTAAAGCAATACCAAGAAGCTATCAATTACTTGGAAGATTTTTCTTCTGATGATGTGTTGCTTTCGGCTTTGGCCCTAGGAGCAACAGGAGATGCCTATGCTGCACTAGATCAAGCTGAAAAAGCACTAGCCCGATACGAAAGTGCTTTTAAAGTAAGTGATAACGATTTTACAACGCCAAAATATTTATACAAAGCAGGACTTTTAAGTGCACAACTGAATAAAAATGGCGCTGCTTTAAAGTACTTTAAGCAAATCAAAGCTGATTTTCCTGAGGCACAAGAAGCGCAGCAGATCGATATCCAAATAGCGCGTTTAGAAAACCTAAACTAATGGCTACAATACATTCCAACTTATCTGCCTACGACAAGGCTGAGGTTCCTTCTGGGGAAGGAAAGAAAATCAGCATAGTGGTAGCAGAATGGAATGCAGAAATCACAGAAAATCTTTTTGACGGAGCTTTTCAAACACTCATAGATTGCGGTGTTGCGGCCTCAGACATTACACGAACAAACGTTCCAGGAAGTTTTGAATTGGTTTATGGCGCTCGAAAAGCCTTGGAAAAAGATGTGGATGCCGTCATCGTAATTGGGAGTGTCATTCAAGGGCAGACAAAGCATTTTGATTTTGTGTGTCACGGGGTCACCCAAGGGATAACGGCACTAAACCTTGAAGGAAAAGCCCCCGTTATTTTTTGTGTTTTAACCGACAACACCCTCCAACAAGCCCAAGATAGAAGTGGAGGGAAGCACGGAAATAAAGGGGTGGAAGCTGCCGTAGCTGCGCTAAAAATGGCGGTGCTTTAGCCGATAATTTCTTTTTGGCTTTCCGTTGCGCATTCTCTAAAATCACAGTATTTTTATATTCAAACTGGCCAGTATGTTTAAAACTACCCTGTTTAAATTATCGAGAAATAAACGGTATAACTATACCCCACGTTACTATGAGGGCAAGCAAATTGAAAATCCTTATGATTTTGATTCTAAATTTGTCAAGTACCGCGAGACCTATAATGCGAACGATTTCGGTAAGAAATGGCAAGAAGCGCGGGCACTCAGTCGCAACCGAGCCAATCGATCTTTTTCTCCACGCTTGGCCATTATTATAGCAGTGCTGTGCTTGATTTTCTTGTACATCATTGATTTTGACTTGTCTATTTTTTACGTTTAGTGCATGTCTGATATCATAACGTTACTTCCAGATCATGTTGCCAATCAGATTGCTGCGGGAGAAGTCGTTCAACGTCCTGCTTCTGTCGTTAAGGAATTATTAGAGAATGCTATTGATGCCAAGGCCAGTAAGGTTCAATTGATCATCAAAGAGGCCGGAAAAGTCCTTATTCAAGTCATTGACGATGGTATTGGGATGAGCGAAACGGATGCACGTATGGCATTTGAACGTCATGCCACCTCAAAAATAAATACAGCCAATGATCTATTCGCCCTGCATACCAAGGGATTTAGAGGCGAAGCCCTAGCTTCAATTGCTGCTGTGGCTAAGGTAGAGTTGCTCACAAGAAGATCTGCGGATGAACTTGCCACCAAGTTGACCCTCTCGGGAAGTGAAGTGGTAGGTCAAGAACCCACCGTTGGACCCGTAGGTAGTGCACTCTCTGTGAGTAATCTTTTTTTTAATGTTCCAGCAAGGCGCAACTTTTTAAAGTCCAATACCGTAGAGTTACGTCATATCATAGACGAATTTCATCGTGTAGCCTTAGCGCATCCCGATATTGCTTTTACCTTGTATCAAGGGGGGAATGAAATATTTGATCTACCCGTGGATAACTTACGCAAACGCATCGGGCATATTTTTGGCAATAAGATAGATGATAAATTGGTTCCTGTTCAAGAGAAAACACCAGTAGTAGAAATTCAGGGATTTGTCTTAAAACCCGCGGCAGCCAAGCGTACGCGTGGGCAACAGTTTTTCTTTGTAAACAACCGATTTATCAAGAGTCCATTTCTACACCATGCCGTGATGCAGGCCTTTGAAGGGCTTATTGGTCCAGGGACGTATCCTGGGTATTTTTTGTTTATGACCCTAGACCCTAAATCCATTGATATCAATATTCATCCGACCAAAACTGAGGTAAAGTTTGAAGAAGAACAAAGTCTTTATGCGATTTTGAAATCTTCCATCAAGCACAGTCTTGGTATGTTTCAAATCAGTCCCACCTTAGATTTTGAACGAGACCCCAATTTGGATCTTCCTTATAAAAGCAATACGGTTTCTCCTCCAGCGCCAAGGGTAGAGGTAGACCGTTCTTTTAATCCTTTTAAAGAAAAGGCGGTGCAAAAGTTTTCTTCTAAAGTAGCCCCGGCTTGGGAAGGTTTGTACCAAGATACCGCTCATGAACAAGAGAGCAGCCCTTCCCTAATGTCCAAAATGAATTTTGGAGAAGATCTAACCCATGGAGTCAACAAAATATTTCAGATCATGAACCGTTTTGTTATCAGTTCTTCAGGGTCTGCACTTTTGATTGTCGATCAATCTAAGGCGCATCAGCGTATATTGTACGAGCAGTTTTTAGCCAATTTTACGCAGCAAAATGCCGTAAGCCAGCAGCTCTTATTCCCGGTTGTTTATCCGTTAGAAGGATTGCAAATTGGACTTTACAAAGAGTTTGAAGAAATTTTAGTGGCAATTGGTTTTCAATTGTCAATCGAAAACAAAACCGAATTGCATATAAAAGCAATTCCATCTTTTTGTCAAGAAAAAGAGATCAGTACACTTTTAGACGAACTTTTTTCTGAACTCGCAGGAGATACTCCAAAAGACAGTTTTAGTCAAAGCGATATTTTAGCAAAATCATTATCGAAAAGTTTGTGCATTAAAACAGGAAAACCCCTCAAGGTAGAAGAGCAACAGCAATTGTTGGATGATTTATTTGCCTGTAAAGATCCGCAGGTCTCTCCATTTAATCAGCAGATTTTCGTTTCTTTGACAAAAGAAGAATTGGAGCAAAAATTTAGTTTGTAATGCGGATAACGGAGACAGTAAAACACCTTTTGATCATTAATGTAATATTCTTTTTGGCCACTCGGCTTTACGGGGATGTAGTTTATGATCTTTTTGCCCTTCATTTTGTGAACAATCCGCGCTTTATTTTTTGGCAACCCCTTAGCCATATGTTTATGCACGGGAGTTTTAATCATATATTCTTTAATATGTTTGGGTTGGCGATGTTCGGTTCTAATCTTGAACAGTTATGGGGCCGCAACAAATTCTTATTTTTTTATCTATCCACAGGTTTAGGGGCTGCAGTTCTACAATCTTTAATTTATTATTGGCAATTCAATGATATAACCACTAGCTTAACCCAAGCGGGTTTCTCGCTTTCGGAGATACAATCTGCACTAGAAGAAGAAAAATATAGTACGGCATGGCTGAATGTGATAAACCAGTCTGAGTTAACCGCTCTGTTTGGCGCTTACAACGCCTCTATGGTTGGCGCATCGGGAGCATTGTATGGGGTTTTGGTGGCCTTTGCGATGTTGTTTCCAAATGCAGAGTTGTTTCTGTTATTTATTCCTGTTCCTGTGAAAGCCAAATACTTGGTCCCTGTTTTGATTTTAGGCGACTTGTTTTTTGGATTCAGTTCCTATTCCTTAGGGCCCATAGCGCATTTTGCCCACCTAGGAGGGGCTTTGACAGGCTTTTTGATTATGCGGTATTGGAAAAGTCAGCAATTTAAAAATAACCGTTGGGACTTATGAGTGGGTTTGATGCATTAAAGCAAAAATTTAGACAGTTTAATCTGGCGGAAAAAATCATTGTAATCAATGTGGTTTTTTTTGTGTTGCCCTTCTTTATAAGAACACTTTTCTTTCTTTTTAATCTCCCTTTTACCTCCTTTATGGAGTGGGTAGAATTATCACCCGAGTGGACACGCTTTTTATTTCGCCCTTGGACTTTATTTACCTACAGTTTTTTTCATGGTAGTTTTAGTCATATTCTATGGAACATGCTATTGTTCTATTTTGCATCTCGTTTATTTTTAAACCTTTTTACGGAGAAAAGATTATTGACGATTTATAGCCTTGGGG
>WTJB01000292.1 GCA_011526335.1 Candidatus Arcticimaribacter sp. | reverse complement strand
GGTGGTGGATGTGTTTAATAAATTGAACACGTTTTTTTCGATTAAGGGACTGTATTCGCATGTAGAAACAGGGATCGGCCGCACGTATTTAAGAGACCAAAAGGTAAGTCGCTGGTGTAAAGAAAACGATATCGTTTGGAAAGAATTTCGTCAGCAAGGAGTATTTCGTGGGTTGCAAAATCGCAAAAAGTGGATACACCTTTGGACGCAATTCATGAATGAAGTCCAAGCGCCCTATCCTACAAAAAAAGGCTGGCTAAAACAGCAAGAAATAGCACCTTTATTGCAACATTTTGAGGTGATGGACTGTACCGTAGAAGAAAATAAATTGATTCAACCGGGCGGGGAACGCATGGCGTTTCGCTACCTGGATTCCTTTTTTGAGGGTCGCTATAAAAATTATCAAACCCATATTTCTAAACCTGATTTGGCAAGAAAAAGTTGCAGTCGTCTCTCGCCCTACATCGCCTATGGAAACCTGTCGATGCGACAAGTTTTACAGCGAACAGAGGCAGAAAAAGCGAAAGGAAAAAAAGGTTTTGGCCTCCGTGCTTTTGAATCACGTTTGCGATGGCAATCGCATTTTATTCAAAAGTTTGAAATGGAGTGTCGTATGGAATACGAAAGTATTAACAGAGGCTATCACGCATTAAAAAAACCTTTAAGAGCAGACTATACCAAAGCTTGGGAGGAGGGAAAAACCGGTGTGCCTATGGTAGATGCGGCCATGCGCTGTTTAGTAGCGACCGGGTATTTAAACTTTCGTATGCGGGCTTTAGTCGTTTCCTTTTTTGTTCATCAACTTTGGCAACCTTGGCAGGCCTGTTCAGGCTTTCTTGCGCGACAATTCTTAGATTTTGAGCCGGGTATTCATTTCCCGCAACTGCAAATGCAAGCAGGAGAAACCGGGATCAATACCTTACGGATATACAATCCGGTTAAAAATGGTCAAGAACACGACCCCAATGGACATTTTACACAACGATGGGTCCCCGAACTGAAGAAACTGCCCCCTACCCTTGTGCATACCCCTTGGGAGATTACTCCGTTTGAAAGCTCGTTGTATGGCTTTGAGCTTGGAAAAGATTATCCTAAACCCATTGTCGATTTAGACAAAAGCCGAAAGAGGGCTTCGGATATACTTTGGAAAATGCAAAATATGCCTCTGGTCTACCAAGAGAGTAAACGTATACTAAGCAAACATACCCTTCCCAATAGAAAAAGCATTCAGTAATGAAAAAGATTAAAATAAAACTAAACGAAGAGCAAATAGACCGCGTGATTGAAATGGCCTGGGAGGACCGCACTCCCTTTGATGCCATCAAAGATCAATTTGGGCTAAAAGAACAAGAAGTAATTGAGTTGATGCGTCGCGAAATGAAACGCACTAGTTTTAATCTTTGGCGTGCAAGAGTACAAGGAAGAAAAACCAAACATCGTAAGTCGCGTGGCGCAGAGGTTGATCGATTTAAATGCTCTAGACAACGCAACATAAGCAACAATAAAGTCTCCAAACGATAATTTTTGTATCTTTTGGGGAAAGCCCTAAAAGATGAAAGCGAATAAAACACAAAAAACGAGTGAAAATGTCGAGTGGTTTTTATCTTCTATAAGTGAAGAACAAAAACGTTTGGATTGTCTTAAACTCCTCGATATTATGCAAGACATTACCCAAGCCCCTCCCGCCATGTGGGGAACCAGTATCGTGGGTTTTGGAGAATATCATTACAGATACAAGACAGGTCGGGAAGGCGATTGGTTTCTTACCGGTTTTGCCCCGAGAAAACAAGCCTTAACCTTGTATTTAATGTGTGACCTTTCGCATGATGGATTGAATTTCGACGGCCTAGGGAAATACAAAAAGAGCAAAGGATGCTTGTACATCAAACGCTTAAGCGATATTGATCTGGCTGTGCTAAAACGCATCATCAAAGACTCCATAAAAATCATTCAACAAAAGTATTCTTAACGATGCTTTTGAAGGAGTTCCACTCCCATCCCAATACTCAGTGCTTTTTTCCGTACCCACTCCCCTTGACTTGCATTTCTTGCATATAAAGACTTTCCGAACAACCCTGCTGAAAACCACAAGTTTTCGATTCCATAATCTTCTATCCATTCTAGCGATACAAAAAAATCATCTTCGACATAAATGGCGTAGGGTTTTAAATCTAGGGTAAGGGTCTGATAATCGTTAGGCAGCTCAATGTATATTGGGGTTTTTAACAGGTTTGCATCAGGAAACCCCTCTTTTTCACTGTAAATATTTAAACGTAAAACAGCATTTTCGATCTTATTTTCTGCGAGGGTAACCCAAAAGGCCTCAAGCTTTGTGGGGCGATTTTTTTTAACCCGAATAAATTGAGCAATTTCATTTCCCAATTGATTGGAGGTAAACCCAGTAACAATCCGTTTGGAATCCGTTTTATTTCCCACACTTACTTTTTCCCAAGAACTGTTGGTTACAACAACTTCATTCAGCTCCGTTGTTTCTGGATCCAAAGTAATATCGTAAACCAAGGCATGCTTATCTTCTGAAGGCGAAATAAATATTTCTTTTTCAGAAAAACCCACCATAGAAAAACGCAGTGTCTTTTGCTGAAGATGTTCAGGGAGTTCAAGCGTATAATAGCCCGCTTCATTGCTCACGGTGCCTATACCTTCATTCGGTATTCCGATATTGACATAAGGCAAGGGCTCTCCTGTATCTGCGGCAGAGACAAGGTCACTAACAAAAACTTGTGCGTGCAAAAACCCTCCAAAAAGGAAGAGGAAAAAATAAGTAGGTGACATAAAGGATTGGATTTAGGGGTTTCTTTTTATATCCGTTGAATTTTAGCGCCAATTTTCTGTAATCTTTCTACGATACGTTCGTATCCACGATCGATCTGCTCGATATTGTGTATGGTGCTCGTTCCTTTGGCCGATAGGGCCGCAATGAGGAGTGAAATCCCAGCCCGGATATCCGGAGAAGTCAGGGTAGCAGCCTTGAGTTGTGATTGAAAATCATGACCAATAATAGAAGCACGATGAGGATCACAGAGAATAATTTTTGCGCCCATATCAATGAGTTTATCTACAAAGAATAAACGACTCTCAAACATTTTTTGATGGATGAGCACGCTACCTCTTGCTTGCGTAGCCACCACAAGAACAATGCTGAGCAAATCGGGGGTAAAACCTGGCCAGGGCGCATCGGCTATGGTCAAGATTGAACCGTCAATATAATTCTGAATTTCATATCCCTCTTCATGTGCAGGAATAAAAATATCGTCTCCTCTTTTCTCAACGGTCAGACCTAGCTTTCGGAAAACAGCGGGTATTTGTCCTAAAAATTCCCAACGTACGTTTTTGATGGTCAATTCACTTTTTGTCATGGCGGCAAGCCCAATCCAACTTCCTATCTCTACCATATCGGGTAAAATACGATGGGTAGTCCCGCCAAGCGCTTCAACTCCTTCTATGGTCAATAGGTTGGACCCTACCCCAGAAATTTTAGCGCCCATTCGATTTAGCATCGCACAAAGCTGTTGTAAATACGGTTCACAAGCAGCATTATAGATGGTGGTCTTCCCTTTAGCCAAGACAGCAGCCATAACAATATTGGCTGTTCCTGTGACCGAGGCTTCGTCTAAAAGCATGTCTGTACCGGTCAGTGATTTTGCTTCAACCGAATAAAAATGGTCATCTTTGTCATAGTTAAAAGAAGCGCCTAGTTTTATCAATCCTTCAAAGTGGGTATCTAAACGACGACGTCCTATTTTGTCGCCTCCAGGACGAGGAATACTTCCCACTCCAAAACGGGCCAATAAAGGACCTACCAGCATAATGGAACCGCGTAAACCTCTACCATCTACTTTAAACTGATCGGACTTTAAATAGTCAAGGTTGACTTCATCGGATTGAAAGCGATAGCTTGTTGGACCCAATTGGGTAACTTTTACACCAAAATTAATCAGTAGTTGAATCAATTTATTGACATCGATAATGTCAGGGATGTTCTCTATCGTGACCTCTTCTGGGGTCAACAAGACCGCGCATAAAATTTGTAATGCTTCATTTTTTGCGCCTTGTGGGATGATTTCACCACTCAGCTGGTGACCTCCCTCTATGACAAATGTACCCATAGATTGCGTTTAATAGCGTTTTCGGTTTCGGTTTTTTCGGGGCTTATTGCTTCCGTTGCTCTTGGGCCCATTGCCGTTCTTGGACTTCATTTTAAGTAAATCTTGGGTTGGGGTCAGTGGTAAGAGCTGTTCTTTTACACTTAGTTTTCCGTCAGAAAGCTCTTTTAAATGATCAAAAATAACTTGATCATCCACGGTATCTTTATTCCAATTCAAAAAGCATTTCTTCATGTGATTGGCAATGTTAAAAACCAAGGCGTCTTTCATCTCGCCTTCATCCCATTGTATAGCCACGTCAATCATGCTTTTTATGTTGTTTCCATAGAAACGATATTTGGGAAAATTTTGAGGATAGCCCATATGCTGTGGCCGTTCTTCCAACAATTCTTTTTTGGGCTTTTCAAAAGGCGAATCGACATCCAATTGAAAATCAGACATGATAAAGAGTTGATCCCATAACTTGTGTTGAAAGTCGGGCACATCTCTTAGATGGGGGTTTAAATTTCCCATAACGCCAATAATGGCTTTTGCCTTTTTATTCCGTTCCTCACGGTCTTCTGTAGCCACTAACTGATCTATCATAATATGAATATGTCTTCCATATTCGGGTATGATAAGCGGTTTTCGCTCAGAGTTATATTGTAATGTTTCCATGAAATGTTGTAGGATGTGTAATGATTGCAAATTACATAATTTCTTTCAAATCTTTAGAATTCTCTACAAAACAAAGATTCCTTTGATTTGATTGGCCTGTCGGTAGATCTGTACCACCTCTTCCGCTTGCTTAAAATGAGCAACAATAGATAAACTCACATAATTTTGCTTGCGTGAAGATTTTTCGGTCAGCTTTGCTTCTTTTCCTTCGAATAATGAAAGGAGGCGTTCTTTGTGATCCGTATTGGTTTTTATAATGAACTTAAACAAATAATTCCCGGGCCAGGCTTGGGAGGCTTCTAATTGTTCGTGAAATCGTGAATAAAAATCTTCGGATGCAGCGTTTTGAGCCATAGAGAAAGCTATTTTTATACAAATATACACTAGGGATGAACAATACCGAACAAACCCCCTTTAAAATCGTGATTTCTGGTGGTCCTGGAAGCGGAAAAACCACGCTCATAAATTTGCTAAGAACAAAAGGCTATGTTTGTTTTGAAGAAGTCTCACGGGAATTTATTGCACAAGGGGAAGCAGAAGGAATGGAAAATTATTTTCTGAGCAAGCCCCTAGAATTTAGCCAATTGATCTGGGAAAAAAGAAAAGAACACTACCACGAAGCCGCTACATTACCTACTGAAGGGATCCCGCCGTTTTGTTTTTTTGATAGAGGATTGCCCGATGTGTTGGCCTATTTGGATATGGTGGGGGAAGTTTCGCTTGCGTTTGAGAAAGAACTACAGCAGTATGCTTATGATATGATTTTTTTAATCCCCCCAGAAAAAAAAATTTACGTACAAGATCATCACCGCAAAGAAGATTTTGAAACGGCTATTTTGGCACATGAAAAAATTCAAGCCCGCTACGCTAGCCAATACAATCCTTTCATCGTCCCTTGGGGAACGCCAGAAGAAAGAGTCGAATTTATTTTAACTCAATGCAATGCCCAACGCCTATAAATCCTTACTAAAAAAACATTGGAAAGCAGATGATTTTCGTCCTTTACAAGAAGAAATCTGTACTGCTTTTGATGAAGGAAATGATGCTGTCTCTTATAC
>WTJB01000289.1 GCA_011526335.1 Candidatus Arcticimaribacter sp. | reverse complement strand
CCCTCTATGTAGGAGCAGGAATAACCGCTGATAGCGATCCGCAAAAAGAATTTTTAGAAACACAGCGCAAGGCACAGACCTTGAGCAGGTCACTTTTATTTTAAGGAAAACTACCCCAGCTGCAATCGGTTTTGTATTTTTGCCCTGCTATGCAAAAGTACCCGACTGCAACCAGAGTATATCCTGAAATTCCGTTGGCACAAACCGTTGTACGCTTATGCGAAGACATGGGTATCCAACAGATTGTCATCTCCCCGGGATCTAGGAATGCGCCGTTGACCAAAGGGTTTACTTCCCATGACTTTTTTGAAACCTTTAGCCTAATTGACGAACGTGCAGCTGCTTTTTTTGCCTTGGGTTTGGCGCAACAAAAAAGAAAGCCGGTAGCGGTGGTCTGCACCTCGGGATCTGCTTTGTTGAATTATTATCCTGCAGTGGCAGAAGCTTTTTATAGTGACATTCCTTTGGTTATCATCTCAGCGGACCGTTTGCCACACCGTATCGATATTGGGGATGGACAAACCATCCGCCAGACGGAGGTGTTTGAACCTCATCTCGAAGATGCAGGTTACCTAATCCCAGATGTTACCCATGCGACCCAAACCTTACTTGCATCGCCAAAACAAACGCTTCTTCCTCCCTCAGCTTCAGAGGCTGCTATTCAGAAAAAGCAGCAGCAGATACAAGAAGATAATGAAGCGGTTATTCATCGCGTTTTGCAAACCGCTATCACAAAACAGGGGCCTGTGCATCTCAACGTTCCCTTAGAAGAACCTTTATACGGAACTACGGAAGTGGCTTTAGATCTCCGGGCAATTGCTCCTGCAGCGAAAATGCCATTTTCTACCAACCTAAAGCCTTTTTTTCAACAATGGGCAAAGACAAAAAGAAAGTTAGTGCTGGTCGGTGTATTGGCACCAAATGCATTAAACGATGAAATCATAGCCCATCTAGCCGACGATCCATCCGTTTTATTTTTGGTGGAAAAAACATCCAATATAAATCACCATCACTGTATCGATGCTATTGATACGCTTATCGCCCCCATAGAACAGCAAGAGGCATTGCTAGCCGCATTACAACCCGAATTGTTGGTCACCTTTGGTGGGATGGTGGTGTCTAAAAAAGTAAAGGCTTTTCTTCGAAATCATCCGCCCAAACACCATTGGCATATAGACGAAAAGAAAGCCTATGACACTTACTATACTTTATCAGATTTTATAGGGTGTTCTCCTTTACATTTTTTCAGTGCCCTTTTAAAAGAGCAACAAGAATACACCATCAGTGATTATCATCAATTGGGCTTTACCCAATATACCCGTCATCGTTTGGCAGGGATTGATTATCTAAAGAAAATCCCCTTTTCCGATTTAAAGGCCTTTGAACTTATTTTTAATCGCCTACCTAAACAAGGGCAACTGCAATTGGCCAATAGTTCTACCATCCGTTATGCCCAATTGTTTGCCTTGCCCAAAGCCTTGGAGGTGTATTGTAACCGTGGGACGAGTGGTATAGACGGCAGCACCGCCACCGCTATGGGAGCCGCGTGGAACAAGACATTGCCCACCCTTTTGATCACCGGAGATTTGAGTTTTTTCTATGATGCCAATGGCTTATGGCATAATTATATACGCCAGGATTTTCGTATCGTGCTGATCAACAATAGTGGGGGAGGAATATTTAGAATTCTCCCAGGCGAAAAGGATACCCCAGATTACGATCGCTATTTTGAAACGGTACACCACCGCACTGCCAAGCAGTTGTGTAAAGATCATAACATCCGCTATACCAGTGCGCACAGTGTTTGGGGAGTAAAACGCGCTTTAGCTGGATTTTTTCGCCCTTCCAATCGCGCAAAACTTTTAGAAATATTTACCCCGAGAATTGAGAACGATACAGTAGTTTTGAATTACTTTAGTAGCATGAATACAAACCCAAAAAAAGAAAAATGATATGAGTGAAGTGAAATGGGAACCGATAAAAGAATATTCAGATATTTTATTTGAATTGTACAAAGGAGTCGCAAAGATTACCATAAACCGTCCTCAGGTATACAATGCCTTTCGACCCGAGACAAACAATCAAATGCTTGAAGCAATGGACATCTGTCGTGAACGAAATGACATTGATGTCGTTGTCTTTACCGGAGCAGGAGAAAAAGCGTTTTGTAGTGGGGGCGACCAGAATGTAAAAGGTGTAGGCGGTTATGTTGGAGAAGACGGTGTTCCGCGATTGAATGTTTTGGATTTACACAAAAAAATAAGAGAAATTCCCAAGCCTGTTATTGCTATGGTAAATGGTTATGCCATAGGAGGTGGACATGTATTGCATGTGGTATGCGATATGACCATTGCTAGCGAGAATGCTATTTTTGGACAAACAGGTCCTAAGGTAGGAAGCTTTGACGGTGGTTTTGGTTCTTCCTATTTGGCGCGGCACGTAGGGCAAAAGAAAGCACGTGAAATATGGTTCTTATGCCAACAATATTCGGCAAAAGAAGCCGAAGAGATGGGGATGGTCAACAAGGTTGTTCCCTTAGATCAGCTTGAAACTACAGTTCTAGAATGGTGTGCCATCATGCAAAAGAGAAGTCCTTTGGCCTTACGTATGGTAAAACGATGCTTGAATGCAGAATTGGACGGACAACACGGTCTAATGCAATTGGCAGGGGATGCTACGCTTATGTATTATTTGATGGACGAAGCCCAAGAAGGAAAACAAGCCTTTTTAGAAAAACGCGATCCTAACTTTAAACAGTATCCAAAATTCCCATAAAGATGCCTATCATTGACGAAGACAAATTGGCAGAACTCTACAAAGAGATCGATAATGAAAGAAAATCGGCTGATTTTTTTCGTCAGTTGCATGAAAGGAATAAACAAAATCTAGCCAACAAACGTTTCTACGTTGTTGGCTTTTATGGTTTACTCTTCTTACTGATCCTGACAGGGGCGTATCTTGCATTTTGGCCAGAAACGTCAACAAAGCAGCAACAGCCTGAAGTAGACGTACAGGACAGTGCGCAGGTAGAAAGGCTTCAAAAAGAGAATGCCTTACTCAAAGCGAAGGGTACAGATTTACAATCGGTATTGACTACGGAAGAAGTGTATACGGTTCAACTTTTGGCTAGTTCTAATGCGCGTTTGATGTTGTTTTCAGAACAGTTTGTCAATTTTCGTGCGCATCCCATCAATGATTTTTATGCGTATTCATTAGGGAATTTTGCCACAGAAGCAGAGGCAGAAGCGTTTCGGGAGGAATTGATTAAAATGGGGTTTTCGGATGTTTGGGTAACCATTTATAAAGAAAACGAACGTATTTTAATAGATCGTGAATAAAGTTCAAATTTGGCTTGCTGCAGCCCGTCTTCGCACTTTACCGCTTTCTGTTGCTGGAATAATCCTTGGGAATGCTTATGCATACGCTCAAGGGAAATTTGATTCCCTTATTTTTATTCTAGCCCTGGCCACCACCATTAGTTTTCAAATATTGTCCAACTTCGCAAACGACTATGGCGATGGGGTTAAAGGTACAGACAACGAAGATCGTATTGGTCCGGCTCGGGTTTTACAACAAGGATTACTGAGTCCTAGCACCTTAAAAAAAGGGATTGTTGTCAATGTTGTCATTGCCGCGGTGTTGACTTTGGCCCTTATTTTTAGTTCGTTTTCGCCAGACCAATGGGTTTTGGTTTTTGTATTTCTCTTGTTAGGGATTGCGGCCATTGTAGCGGCAATAAAATATACCGTAGGAGAAAATGCCTATGGGTATTATGCTTTAGGCGATCTTTTTGTGTTTTTCTTTTTTGGTTTGGTAAGTGTATTGGGGTCTTACTTTTTACAAACGCAGCGGTTTTCCCCAGAATTGTTGTTACCTGCTATAGCCGTTGGATGTTTGAGTGTAGCCGTTTTAAACTTAAATAATATGCGTGATGCAAAAACGGACAGCATTTCGCAAAAAAACACTTTGGCTGTTTACCTTGGTTTTAATAAAGCCAAAGGCTATCATTATAGTTTACTGATTACCACGCTCAGTTGTAGCCTCATATTTGCTGGCATCTATTCAACAGGGGCTTGGTTGTTTTTACCCATTATGATTCCTTTATTTTTACACGCCAAGCGGGTTAAGCATATTGAGAAAGCTGTGGACTACGATCCTGAGTTAAAAGTAGTGGCCCTAAGTACTTTTGCTTTTGCAGTTTTGACGGGCCTCGGCATTATACTTTTTTAGATGAAAGCTTCTTACCATAAATATATACTTGATTTTAAACAACCCAGCGGTACCTCAAGAGGGATTCTTCGTCAAAAGGAAACCTGGTTTTTGATCCTAGAAAAGGAAGGAAAAAAGGGTATCGGGGAATGCGGTATACTCAGAGGGCTTAGCCGTGATGATCGACCCGACTATGAAGAAACCTTAGCTTGGGTAGTCGAAAATATTCAGCTTGGGGAAGAAAAGCTTTATGAAAAACTCACCGAATTCCCTTCGATACAGATTGGGGTAGAAATGGCGTTTAGATCTTTGCAAGCCGAAGATCCTTTTGTTCTATATCCTTCTGCCTTTACGCAACAACAAAAGGAGATTCCCATCAACGGCTTGATCTGGATGGGGCAAGAAGATTTTATGTTGACCCAGATAGAAGAAAAACTTGCACAAGGTTTTGATTGCATCAAGATGAAAGTGGGCGCCATAGATTTTGAAAAAGAATGTCACTTATTGGCGCAAATCAGAAAACGCTTTACTGCCGATGAGATTGTACTGCGGGTAGACGCCAACGGGGCTTTTGGCGATGATGCGATGGAAAAATTAAACCGTTTAGCGCATTATGACCTGCACTCTATAGAACAGCCCATTGCTGTAGGGCAGTGGAAACAAATGCAGCAACTCTGTGCTCAAAGTCCCATTGATATTGCCTTAGACGAAGAGCTTATCGGGGTGTTTTCGCTTGAGGAAAAAAAGCGTTTGTTGGAAAACCTTCAGCCCCAATACATCATTTTAAAACCGAGTTTTGTTGGCGGTTTTCGCGGCACAAAAGAATGGAAAGTGCTTGCAGACAGCCAAGGCATAGGGTCCTGGGTCACTAGCGCACTAGAAAGTAATGTGGGCTTAAACGCCATAGCCCAATGGACCGCAACACAAGACTTTAATGGGCCGCAGGGCTTGGGAACCGGAAGTTTGTATATAAACAACTTTTCAGGGCCGTTAACGGTAAAAAATGGCTATCTTGGGTATGATGCCACACAAGCGTGGCAATTCCACTTATGAATAAATTTGTAGAAGATTTTGGTCCAGAAAAAAAATCTTTCTCTTGGTATCTACTGGGTTCCGTAATTGTCATCTTGTTTAGTTTTTTGGGACAATTTCCCATGTTTTTCTTTTTGCCTAAAACCATAACCGCAGGCACTAGTCCAATGGATTTGTTTAAAGACCTCGATTCAAATCTGGTGCTGTTTTTATATTTGTTTCCCTTTTTGATTGCTTTTTTTGGTTTTCTATTTGTGATCAAAAAGTTACACCAGCAAACCTTGACGCAAATCATAACGGCCAATGCCAAAATTGATTATAAAAAAATGGGGTTTGCTTTTGGTTTCTGGACCGTGATCACCCTGTTTATTTTTGTCGTAGACTATGCATTATCTCCAGAAGACTATCTCCTGACCTTTCAATGGCAACCTTTTCTCATTATGTTGTTAATCTCTTTGGTCTTTATTCCTTTTCAATCCGGACTCGAGGAGTTGCTTTTTAGAGGATATCTTCTACAAGGCTTTGCTAGTTTGACCAAAAGTCGTCTAGGGGCTTTGCTATTGACCTCCATTATTTTCGGAAGTTTGCATATTGCGAATCCTG
>WTJB01000174.1 GCA_011526335.1 Candidatus Arcticimaribacter sp. | reverse complement strand
CAACGTCTGGCCCTAGTGGGGGTTGAAAATTGGGGAAAAGGAGGTTTTAAAAAAGCAGGAGATTTACAAAAAGCAGTAGGGGGAGTTGCAGCGGAAGATTTTAAAATACTCATGTCACACGACCCTTCTCATTGGGAAGCCGAAGTCCTGCCTCATGCTTTTCCTTTTGAACTTACCTTGAGTGGGCATACCCACGGCATGCAATTCGGGATAGAAATACCCGGTTGGGTAAAATGGTCTCCCATAAAATGGCGATACAAACAATGGGCGGGGATTTATCAAGAAGAAAACCAATTTATTAATGTCAATCGCGGCTTTGGTTTTCTTGGCTATCCAGGGCGTGTTGGGATGTGGCCAGAGATTTCGGTCATCACGCTAAAAAGTTCATTTTAAGCGGGTTAAAATAAATCTTCTAAATTTGCGTTAAAGAACAACAACTTAAACATTATATCGTGTCAAAATTTGGAGAACTTATTGATGGAAATGCTCCCTTACTCTTAGTATTCTTTGAAGAGCAAGAAACGATCGACACAGAATTCCATCCCATTTTAAGAGATGTAGCTGCCGCTATTGGCGACCAAGGTAAGGTAATTAAGATAGACATAAACAAGAACCTTAAGCTCTCAGAAGCCTTACGCGTGAAAGTACTCCCTACGTTAATGATCTACAAAATGGGAGAAATGGTTTGGCGTCAGAGCGGTGAGCAAGATGCCAACACACTGATAGCGCTACTCAACGAATACATTGATTAGTCTTCCCCAGCAATCAACTGCTCAAAAGCTTCTAGGGGGCGTATCGCTTTAAAAATTCTAGCTTCTAGCGCATTTTGATAGGCTTCATCATCGTATAAACTAGCAAAAAGCATGAGTTTTCTGTAACCGTCAATCTCTTCAATAATGCGGTCATAGTAGAAGGCTTGTCTATCGGACTCCATCCCAGCCAGGAGGGCAAGTCGTTCATCATACTCTTGTGCAATGTCTTCGAGTAAAGCCCTTGCGCCCTCTCTATTGCCAGCGGTATAATATCCTTCTACAAATTCATCAAGTGCCACATAGTATTCATAATTACCGTACAAGAACTTAAAGTCGTCTGCTGCGGTTATAAAATCTTCGATTTCTGAGGAGAGAATTTCCTTGTCCTGATTGTCCATAACGACTTCTACCAATGCGCGATAACGCTCTGCTTCTGTCAAGATTTCTTCTCCTAATTGGTATTGTAGATCAATGGAAAGGCTCTCAAAATATTGCAATTGATCGTTGTGTTTTTCTGTCACTTCATAATACAGCTTACGTGCTTTTTCCTTTTTGCCCAAACGATAATAGCCTTCAATCATGGGGGTGATAAGGCTATAAAACCCATAAAATTCCAAAGGCATTTGTGCCAAGGCCAGATCGAGAATGTTTTCAGCTTTTTCGAGTTTTCCTTTTTCGATCAAGGCTTCTGCCAAACGGGCCATATTGCTTCTGTAGGTGATGCTGTTTTTACGTGTTTCAGGATCGTGATAAATAGAGGGGCTGCTTCCATTTCCCCATTCCCAATTCTTGACAATAGTGTACATCAAGTCTTCATCTAAACGTCCCATTACATAGGGGTTAATTGGGTTTTTGGGGGTCATAATCGGTACCAGCTTATAGACCAAGCCATCGAGTTGTAGATACTCTTTCATCCACATGTATTCTGCATCGGCATAGCTTCCTCCGGTAAAATAAATTGGTCGTTCCCAGTCATTGTTGGCAAGAATATCCAACATCAAAAGTTGATTTTTGTACAGGCCACTTTTGGGGAGGTCAATATCGATATAAGGAACTATTTTTGCGCTATCTTTCATTTTTACTAACCCGCTTTTAAGCACATTTTCTTTGTTGACAGGCACTCTGATTTTATTTGTAGGATAAAACACCATCTCTTGTGTCCCCTTAGGATAGTAGTCCACATCTTCTGGACGCATTAGGTTTTTGTACTTTGTTCTAGGATGGTCACTGGCTACCCAATTCATAAAATCTTTAATGTCCCACCGCAGGCTATCTGCCAGGGGTTCGTATTTGATGTAATCTCTTATTCCGTATGCATAAAGTTCATGCGTAAGTTGCGAAGGGATGGGTTCACTTTCATAGGTTTTTCTCTTCATCTGATCTATATACCAATCGGTTCCCAAAAGACTTGTATTTATTGGGCGTACATCGGTTCTATAGCCTTCAATGTCTTGGGCATACCACAAGGCAAAAGTGTCATTGTCTCCAATGGTAAATATCATAGCCCCTACATCTTCTTGTATGGACGCTAGGTAAGACTTTGATATCGATTGTGCGGTATAACGGTTAGACCTATCGTGATCGTCCCAGTTTTGGTACGCCATCAAAAAAGGAACCGCTAAAAAACACAGCCCTACCATTAGGGGACTCGTCCATGAAGGCGTTTTCCATTTTTTGACTTCCTGACTTATATAATAGGCCCCCATGCCAATCCAAATACAGAAAACATAGAAAGAACCTACCAGCGCATAGTCACGCTCACGGGGTTCAAAAGGGCGTTCGTTGAGGTATACTTTAAGTGCTAGACCGGTAAATAAAAAGAACAATAACAATGTCCAAAAGCGTTTTTTATCTTCCTGGTACAGGTAAAGCAACCCGATAAGCCCTAAGAGAAAGGGTAAAAAGAAATAGGTGTTTCTTGCTTTATTGTTCAAGGCATCTTGGCTCAATTCGGCTTGATTGCCCAAACGAAAACTATCGATAAAGGGAATCCCCGAAATCCAATTCCCATTGAGAATATCATAATTTCCTTGAATATCGTTTTGACGCCCAGTGAAATTCCACATAAAGTAGCGCCAATACATATAGCCCA
Source organism: Candidatus Arcticimaribacter sp. (assembly GCA_011526335.1). Lineage (GTDB taxonomy): Bacteria > Bacteroidota > Bacteroidia > Flavobacteriales > Flavobacteriaceae > Arcticimaribacter. The sequence continues at coordinate 3,047 of WTJB01000174.1, read as the reverse complement.
TTTGGTACTGAATAAGGTATTTGATATTGTTCCAAAAGGAGGGTTTTTCTACATTGATGTAAGGGGCCATTTTTTTAAAGAAATTGTGGTAATCCTCCCCCCTCATTTCTTCTTGTTGGCTTTCTGCTCTAAAGCGTGCCACGGTTTGTTTCAACTCTTCGCTTCCTCTATATTCTGGTTTTATGGTGAAAGCAAGGGGCGAGGTAAAGTCCATATAATTTCCTGCGTGTTCTGAACTCCACAAGCGGGGGAGAAAGCCTTTGTGTGCCCCGTTGGCATTGATTCTTGCTTTTTCCCAATGATTTACGATTTTATAGGTTCCTGTTTTTAAATCCCTTTCGTATTTGGGTTTATCGTCTATATACGGTTCTATAGGATCTTGACCTGCATACATATCCGAAAACATAGGCCCGTAGAACAAATGGGTTTCTGGGTACTGTTCCAAATTGTAATACGCCAACAATTGTCGAGCATCGGTCGGTGAATTTTCATTGATTACGGTATTGGCATTGGCGCGTATGGGCAACATAATCCAGGAAGAAAACCCGAGGAGAATAAACAGTACGCATAAAATACCTGTGTTCAAGTTTACCCACTGCATACGACGGCTAAGGCGGAGACTATAAATGAAAAAAGCCAATATTACAGCTCCAGAAAAGAGGGTGCCGCTATTGAATCCTAGACCAAGGGAATTCACAAAATAGACCTCCATTTTCCCAAAAAAGGCTAGCGTTAAGGGAAGCAGGAGTTTGAAAATAAACAAGAGGACGGCTACCGAGATGATGTTGGCCGCTAGAAATCCTTTTAGGGTAACCTTTGGATAATTTTTAAAGTAGTACAACATGCCAATTGCAGGAATGGTGAGCAGTCCCATAAAGTGAACCCCAAAAGAAAGTCCTATGACAAAAGCAATGAGTAACAGCCATCGATCTCCACGCGGGGTATTCATTTCTCTCTCCCAGCGCAATGCCATCCAGAATAAAGCCGAGAGGATAAGGGTGGCCATAGCATAGACTTCAGCTTCTACGGCATTAAACCAAAAACTATCTGAAAAACAAAAGGCGAGTGCCCCTATGGCACTGCTTCCAAAAAAGCTAATGGCTTCATTTTTTGTATCAAGGGATTGGAATTGAGGTAATTTCCGCAACAATAAGCTTAGGGTTAAAAACAAAAATAGGATGGTGAATGCACTAGAGAAGACAGACATCAGATTGACCATCAGGGCTATGCTTTCGGGCCCTGTAGCAAACATGGCAAAAAATGCCCCGATCATTTGAAATAGTGGCGCCCCTGGGGGATGTCCCACTTGTAATTTAGCAGAGGTAGCGATGTACTCTCCTGCGTCCCAAAAACTGGCTGTGGGTTCTACGGTAAGGGCATAGGTAAGGAGTGCTGTAAGAAATACAGCCGTTGCCATTATTCGGTTCCAAAAAATAAATTGCTGCGAAGTCATGCACAAGGGTTTAATGCTTACGAAAATACGTATTCTAGAATAAAATCTAGGCGGATTTAACAATTCCCTTACAAGCGATTACAGGGCTTCAAAAAGACCTAAATCTTTGTTTTTTTGCACCTTATTCCACAAGAAATACTGCCCCTGCATGGTGATGTAAACATTGGGGGGAAGGGTTTGTGAAAAGGAGAGGGCGCATCCCAAATTAAAAAAACCATCAGAAGAACTGCCAAAAGCATACGGAATCATAGCGCCAGTTAAGAGTATGGTTTTGTCTAATTTTAGCTTTGCCAAACGTTTTGCCGTATGGGCCATGGTATCTGTTCCATGGGTGATGACGATTGATTTAGCCGAAGTCTGTATACACGCCTCTTCTATCTTATGTAAATCTTCTTCTGTGATGTCTAAACTGTCTTTTAACAACAGGGGAGTTATATGAATGGGAAGCTTACAGCGGCTTCGCTTTAACATTTTAGGGATATGGGTATTATCGAAATATAATTTCCCATTGATATGATCATAGGTCTTATCAAAGGTTCCACCGGTAACAATTAATTCTATCATCGCTAATTATGGATTTAAATAAAAACGCATTCCTCAAAATTAAAGTTAGATTATTTTATTCACTTTCTTGATTCTCTTACTATTTTAGAAAAGATAAAACTGTTGTAAAATCATTTCCTCCTTGAAAACGGACCATATAAAACTAGACAATCCTTTAGGGTATTCATTACAAGAAGTACATCAGAACAAGGCCCTAAAGCTTGAAGGGCTTACTTTTTATGACCCAAATTTTTGTCCTTTTGGGGCAAGCGAAGTTACCCCGCTCAATGCTAGAGCCCTTTTGGCTTATCATAAATTGTGTGGACCATTTTTTTTAATTGGTAAAAAACCTATAGCGGGTGCTAAAGCTGTAAAATTTAAAGAATTGGTTTGCGATCAGATGGTGTTGCCGTCCAGAATCGATTTTACAAATGATTTGAAAGAAGAAATTGTTCTTCTGGAGCAGCCAGAACAACGGAAAGCCCTTTTTGCATTAGTCAACCTTGTGCAGCCGGGGTACTTTAAAAAAAGAACTGCAGAACTCGGGAAGTATTTTGGCATTTATAAAGACCATCAGTTGGTGGCAGTATGCGGGGAAAGAATGAAAATGAACGGCTATACAGAAATCAGTGCGATAGTTACTCATCCGGATCACCTCAGAAAGGGATATGCAAAACAATTGATCATAAAAACAACACATCAGGTATTTGATGAGGGAAAAATACCTTATCTGCATGTTATAGAAACAAATTCATCTGCCATACAACTGTATAAAAAACTTGGATTTTACCGACGAAGAAAAATAAGTTTTTGGGAATTTAATGGGCAATAGGCTTCTCTCTAGGGGAGTCAGAAGGGGGAAAAGGGGATACTTTCTCCCTTAAAATAGATTTAATCTAAAAAAGAGACGAATTGCATCGAATTAAGGTTTGCAAATTCTAAGGAATTATTTAAATTTGCCCCGCAATTGGCCCATGGTGTAACTGGCAACACGTCTGATTTTGGTTCAGAAGAGTCTAGGTTCGAGCCCTAGTGGGCCAACAAGCAAATC
>WTJB01000035.1:3675-5952 GCA_011526335.1 Candidatus Arcticimaribacter sp. | reverse complement strand
TACAAGATCCCGAAAGGATCATCAGCTGTTAAATGGATAAAAAAAATGAATCCCCCCCTTATTTCCCTCCTCCTTTAGGGGTTAAAAAAGGAAGGCCTGATTCTAGAAGGATTTATTGTAAATTGGTGGGTAAATAAAAAAACACCCTTTAAAACATTAACACCTCTCTATGAATATTTCCTTTTTTAAACCCGCGCAAAAAATAGTATTCTTTAGTCTTTTCCTCAGTTTTATCAGCTGTGGCAATCCTACAAATAAAAAAACCTCAAGTGAACAGAACGAAGCTAAACCCATCAAGAGTGCGCAAAAAATCAATGCTGGAAGTGTACTTCCCTTTTTTGAGCATTGGAACTTGATTTTAGGCGATGGGTCAAATGTAGGGGATGCGACAGACTTAAATCACGAAGATTTCTTTTATACTACAAAAGAGGACACTACTCCCTGGGTGGTCTTTAAGGCCCCCAATGCTGGGGACACCCACGGTACTTCGAACAATACCCGTACCGAATTGGCACAAACCAAAAAATGGTCGGCCATGACGCAAGCAAAATTAAGTGCAACGCTAAAAGTAATGAATGTCTCGGCAACAGGAGATGAGCGTGTAGCGGCCTCCCATTCTGTGGTTGTAGGGCAAATTCACAGTGCCGATGGTCATGAAAATGAACCGCTAAAAATCTTTTATAAAAAATTTCCTGGTCACAGCAAAGGTTCTGTTTTCTGGCACTATGAAATCAACACCGCAGGAGAAGACAATGCCGGCCGGTGGGATTTTTCTACCGCGGTGTGGGGAAATGATTTTTCTGTGGTTGGAGAAGATGCCACTACTCCACCGGCGGAACCCACGGAAGGAATCGCTCTAGGGGAAGAATTCAGTTACACCATAGAGGTGGATAAGGGTTTGATGCATTTGACCTTTAGCAGCGATGGACATGAAACCAAATCTTTTACCAAAAACCTCATTCAATCAGAATACCCAACCAAAGCGGACATTCCCCAACAAACCCAAGCTCTCTTTTTCCCGATTGGGCAAGACGGTGTGGAACGTGAAAATGCCTATGCAGATGAGGGCCTTTTCTTTAAACTAGGCTCCTACAACCAAACCAATGGAAAATCTCCTGAAGTCAATATGAACTGGTGTTCTGGGGCGGAAACTCACGGGGGCGATATTCAAAAACAGTATGCGGATGGGAATTATGCAGAAGTCTGGTTTAAAACCGCCAGTATTTATGTGAGTGAAGCGGCTATTTCCAATAAAGGCTATTTTATAAAAAACGACTAATCCAAAGACTTTCGGGCTATAGGGAAATCCATCATATTTCAATCATTCTATAGAAGAAAAACTTTACCCAACCCTTCCCTACAAGATAAAGCATCATTAAAATCTCCTTATCTTTTGCTTATGAAAAAATTATTTTCTTTCCTATTTGGCCTTGTATCCCTCCCCCTATTTGCGCAAGGAGGCACAGAGGTTTACACGGCTCAACTGAATGCAACTGAAGATGGATATCGCCTTACACAACTCACCAACCGGTCTAAAAATCCTGGCTACGACAATCAGCCCTCCTTTTGGTCAGAAGACGCATTGCTTTATGCAGCTACTCAAAACGGACAGACGGATATCGTGTTTCATCAACTCGCCACCGGAGAAAAAAACGGGCGGTCGGCTACAGGACAAGGAAGCGAATATTCGCCATTACGTATTCCGTCGACTGACGAGTATAGCGCCATTCGTTTAGATACCACTGGACTACAACGCTTATACCGCTACAATACTCAAGGCGAAAGCAGCCCCCTGCATCCCGACCTAAAAATCGGCTATTATGTATGGGTTGATGCCACTACCCTTTTGTGTACGGTATTGGTAGAAAATCATATGGATCTCTATCTGTTAAACATAGAAAACGGAAAAGCCACCCGCCTTCAAACCCATGTAGGGCGCAGTTTACACCTTATCCCCAACAGTACGCAACTGAGTTTTATTCATTGGAAAGAAGAACAGGCCATCATCACAAGTATTGATCTAGCGACCAATACCCAAAAGCCATGCTTTATGCTTCCATCGGGAGTACAAGACCACGCTTGGCTCCCCAACGGCGCCATCGTTTATGGACAGGGAAGCACTTTATTTAGCGCTATGCCTTCGGGTACTGCCAAAGTATTGCATCGTTTTTCATCTACAGAAATAAAGAACATTAGCAGAATAGCGATAAGTCCTAGCGGAAAAAGAATCGCTTTGGTGGGGAAAGAATAGCTTGGAGATCAAAAAAATCTAAGTAC
>WTJB01000035.1:0-3575 GCA_011526335.1 Candidatus Arcticimaribacter sp. | reverse complement strand
CTTCGGCAAGGGAAAATTCATTATTATGACCTCAAAGCTTACATTCAGGATCCCGATGTTTGTGTTGTCATAGCGGAGCGTAAAGGAGAAATCCTAGGATCGGGCTATGCTTTAATTCGGGAAAATGCGCCCTATAAAACTCCTTCAGAATTGGTGTATCTTGGGTTTATGTATGTCCACCCAGAACACCGAGGGGAAGGCATTAACGGTAAGGTGATGCAATACCTTATACAATGGGGAAAGGATCAAGGATTTACCGAATTTCAACTGGATGTTTATGATGAAAATACAAGCGCTAGAAAAGCCTATGAAAAAATGGGTTTTGTCCCTGAAATTCTGACCATGCGACTTGACAATATTCCCCCAGAAAATCAAAAATAATGAACAAGCTTATCCCCCCACTTTTATTTCTTATCTGTTTTGTAAGTATGATCGGCCTAACGATGGCCTTGCCACAACTTTCGTTTATTCCCACCCCATGGAATTATCTCGGCTTTTTTCTCATGATTCTTGGCCTTGCTTTTGTGCGTAAAATACAGCAGTTGTTTAAAACCGAAAACACAGAAATCCACACCTTTAAAACACCCAAAAAACTAATTACAACCGACTTGTTTCGCTTTAGTCGCAATCCCATCTATCTCGGTTTTTTCCTAGCGCTATTGGGATGGGCAGTGGTTTTGGGAAACGCTGCTGCATTTGATGGTGCTTTCCTTTTTTTTGTGATCGTCCACTTCTGGTATATCCCTTTTGAAGAAAACAAAATGGAAACCGAATTTGGTCAAGACTATTTAGTTTACAAAAGAAAGGTTCGTCGCTGGCTTTAGGGTATATTTCGACTTCCAGCCAACGCTATCCCACATTTTTTTGATACCTTATAAGGATGAATATTTCAACAGACTATCTTATTGTAGGAAGCGGAGCTATGGGCATGGCCTTTGCCGATGTCTTGGTAGAAGAAACCGACTTTACCCTTACCCTTGTCGATAAAAACGAAAGCCCAGGCGGGCATTGGAATCATGCCTATCCTTTTGTTCGCCTGCATCAACCGGCTGCTTTTTATGGGGTGAGTTCCCGTGAATTAAGCATTGGAAAAAAAGACACCCAAGGGGTCAATAAGGGGTTTTATAGCCTTTCTTCCTTAGACGAAATTCAAACCTATTTTAAAGCCGTCATGGAAGAGCAGTTCTTGCCTTCTGGTCGGGTACACTATTTCCCCAATTCCACCTATTTGGGGGAAGGCCAAATTAGAAATGATAAAACAGGAGAAATTACCCAGGTCGATATTAAAAAGAAAACCGTTGATGCCCGCCACCTCAACACTTCAGTACCGGCTACCCATCAACCCAATTTTACACTAGATAAAGGAGTTGTTTTTGCTCCCTTGAATCACTTACCGGAAGCCTTAGACCATCCGCATTACTGTATCATTGGCGGAGGGAAAACGGGTATGGATGCCATCAATTATCTCTTGGAACAAGGGATCGCTGCAGACAATATCAGTTGGGTAATTTCACGCGACGGTTGGCTCATTGATCGTGCGACGGCCCAAAATGCGCCAGAATTTTTTCATACTTCTATTGGCAACCAGGCCAATCAATTTGAGGCCTTGGCACAATCGACTTCTTTAGAAGATCTTTTTCAACGCCTAGAAGACAAAGGGGTATTGATGCGGCTCTCCAAAGCACATAAGCCCAGTATGTTTCATGGGGCTACGGTAAGTAAAGCAGAATTAAAACAACTGCAAGCCATCAAGCACAGCATCCGAAAAGGTAAGGTAACCCATATTACTGCAAACAAAATGACGCTTGAACAGGGGACAGAAATTTTTCCTGACAACACTTTTTTTGTAGACTGTTCAGCTACCCCCATTTCCAAAGATTTAGAGAATGTTCCCATTTTTCAAGGAGATAAAATCATTACCCAGACGGTACGTTCTTATCAGCCGGCATTTAGTGCCGCTTTTATTGCTCATGTAGAAGTTGCTTATACGAGCGAAAAAGAAAAAAATAAATTGTGTGGAGTAGTCCCCTTACCCGATAAGGATACCGACTGGCTTACGGGCTTGGCTGCAAGTATGACCAATCAGTTCAATTGGTCGGGAGATAAGGAACTACGCAAGTGGACCCTAAAAAACCGTTTGGATGGCTTTAGTGCTTTGGTCCGAAACGTCGAGGCATCGGAGACCGATAAAATGGCGATTTTAAACCGACTAAAATCCAATATGTTGCCCGCCATGATGAAACTGCAACAGTATCTTGAAGAAATCAATCAAGGGGAAAAAAGAAGCTTGCGTCATCCTCAATTTCAGGTCAATAAAAAACTATTTTTTCAAGGACAATTGGCCGAACAAGAAGAAAGTAATTTTGACTTAAAGGAGGGGGAAATTTTGGTAAAAATAGATCAATTTGCCTACACGGCAAATAACATTACCTATGCGGCTACAGGCGACCTTATTCGGTACTGGGAGTTTTTCCCTGCCGCAAATGATCCCGAAAACCAATTGGGAGTAATTCCTGTATGGGGTTTTGCAGAAGTAACGGCCTCAAAAACGGAAGGCATACCGGTTGGCGATCGCTTATACGGCTATTTTCCTCCAGCAAGTCAATTAAAATTATCTCCTACGCGCATAAACGATCTGCGCTTTTTTGACGGTTCTGAACACCGAAAAACGCTCCCTATGGGGTACAACCTTTACCGAAGAGTACTACAGGAACCAGGATATAATCCTGCCTTTGATCGCGAGCGGGCTTTGCTCTTCCCCTTATACCTTACCTCCTATTGTATTTGGGACAGCCTGCAAAGCAAACAATGGCATGATGCAGAGCAGGTAATTGTCTTAAGTGCGTCGAGCAAAACAAGCTTAGGACTGGGCTATGCCTTAAAAGAAGATAAAAAAGCCCCTAAAAGCGTCGGGTTAACGTCCGCAAAAAATAAGGAAACCGTCAAATCACTTGACGTTTGGGATGAAGTTTTGTCGTATGATGAAATCGATCATTTAGATCCTAATTGCCTAAGTCTAGTGGTGGATATGTCAGGAAATAATAGCTTATTGCAAGCTCTAGAAGCCACATTTAAATCAAAGCTAACCTTTATACTTAATGTTGGGCTTACCCATTGGGGGAAAGCCAATCCGAAAGACAATTCATTGGCCCATAAGAGCAAATTCTTTTTTGCCCCAGGACATATCGAAAAGCGATATAAAGATTGGGGACCAGAAGTTTTTGAACAAAAAACGCAAGCTTTCCTTTTCAATACTTCAAAAGCAACACGCAGGTGGTTGGAATTCAATGAAATAGAGGGCCTAGAAGCTTTGGCTAAACTTCACGGGGAAGTATGTGCTGGAACACGCCCCCCAAGAGAAGGAATTATTGTGAAGATGTAGTCAGGAAACTTTCGATAGCTAAACGGTACACATCCATACCAAAACCCAAAATCATTCCTTTGGCGTTGGGAGTGATGTAAGACGTATGGCGAAAATCTTCGCGCGCAAATGTATTGGAGATATGGACTTCTATCACGGGACTTTCAATGGCTTTGATGGCATCTCCTATCCCTACAGAGGTATGGGTATATGC
>WTJB01000307.1 GCA_011526335.1 Candidatus Arcticimaribacter sp. | reverse complement strand
ACCCAAAGATATCGCCACTTATTTAGAAGATGCCAATGCACTTTTGTTTGATACGCCCGTTGTAGGCGCTGAGGTTTATAAAAGTACCGATGGGGGTCTTTCGTGGGAGAAAACCCATGAAGGGTATTTAGATGATCTTTATTATAGCTATGGATATTACTTTGGACATATTCATGTGCACCCTAAAAAAGAAGACAAGCTTTATATTTATGGGGTCCCTATTTTGACTTCAAATGACGGAGGAAAAACATTTTCTTCTATTGTAAGACCCAATGTGCATTCTGACCACCACGCTTTATGGATCAATCCAGATCTTCCGGGACACCTAATCAACGGAAACGATGGAGGGGTTAACATTACCTATGATGATGGAATGCATTGGATGAAAAACAATTCTACCACCGTAGGACAATTTTATGCGATTAATGTAGATCATGAGAAACCGTACAACGTGTATGGAGGATTGCAAGATAATGGTGTTTGGAAAGGAGCACACAATGCTGCCCAAGACGAACGTTGGCATGCAACGGGGCACAACCCGTGGACGTCTATCATGGGAGGCGATGGAATGAAAATTCAAATCGACCGTCGCAAAAGCAATATCGTCTATACAGGATTTCAGTTTGGGAATTATTATCGCTTAGATTTAGAACACAAAAAAAGAACTGCAATTCAACCCAAACACACCTTGGGAGAGTCGCCTTATCGTTTTAATTGGCAAACCCCTATTTTATTGTCTGATCACAACCAAGACATTCTCTATTTTGGAGGAAATAAGCTGCACCGTTCACTCAACCAAGGAGACGATTGGGAAACCATTTCTGAGGACCTTACCCAAGGGGGCAAAAAAGGAAATGTAGCCTATGGGACCTTAACTACCCTCTCAGAATCCCCTTTTCAGTTTGGTTTTATTTATACGGGGAGTGATGACGGACTGGTTTACAAAACCACCAATGGGGGAGGAAGTTGGACCCGTATTTCCGACGATTTTCCTAAAGATCTTTGGGTAAGCCGGGTAGTAGCCTCACAGCATCAAAAAGAACGCGTTTATGTTACCCTCAACGGTTATCGTTGGGACGATTTTACGCCATATGTCTATAAAAGCAACGACGGTGGAGAAAATTGGGAAGCCATCGCCAGTAACCTGCCGTTATCTCCTGTGAATGTTATACGTGAGGATCCCAAAAATGAAAACATCCTCTATCTCGGAAACGATACAGGAGTATATATAAGCTTTGATCAAGGAAAAGAATGGCATCCTTTTGCAGACGGACTTACCACTGTTGCCGTTCATGATTTGGTCATTCAGCCGGAGGCCAACCACCTTTTGGTAGGAACCCACGGACGATCAATTTACACCACAGAAATTGGAGTACTTCAAGAGAAGAGCGAAAAGGCGTTACAATTATTTCCAATAGATAAGGTAAAAAAATCCAGACGTTGGGGGAACGCCTATTCACAATGGCGTAAACCCTATACCCCTCAAATAAACATTAACCTTTTTGTGGACAAGGCGAGTGATTATACCCTTAAAATTGTGTCCGATAAAGGCGCAGTAGTACACCAGCAAAACGGTACATTCGACCGGGGCTATAATTTTATTGATTACGATCTGAGCATTTCTACTGAAGGACAAAAAAGTTACCAAAAGAAACATAAAAACACCCCTTTAAAATCTTCTAAAAATGACATTTACTATTTGCCAAAAGGTACCTACAAAGTTCAAATCACAGCCGAGCAAAACAAAGCAGCAACCAACCTTATCATTGAATAAAGGGGCACTTCTGCTGTGTTTTGCACTCCTGTTTATTGGGAACATTCATGCCCAAACAGAAGCGAGCGATAGTCTTCCAAAATGGAAACACGAACGAAAGTTAAATGTATTACTCAATCAATCGAGTTTCCATAATTGGCTAGCCGGAGGGGTCAATAATTACAGCGGGACACTAAAACTAGATTATGAATTGGCCTATACAAGTACGCAATGGTCATGGAGTACAACCCTTGATGCGGCCTTAGGCTATGCCAAAACGCAAGGCATAGATCATTTGGTCAAGACCGAAGATCAGCTGATGATCAACGCTATCTTGAACCGAAAAACTGAAAACGCTTGGAACTTTTCTTCTAGTTTTAATCTCAAAACACAAAATGCCCCAGCCTATCTATTTGAAGAAGCGGAGGACCAAATGATGCGCACCAAAACATCCGCCTTCTTTTCGCCGGCTTATATGTATTTAGGAATTGGAATTGCGCACGACAAAGGCGATGCCTTATCGCTACAATTTAATCCCCTTACCGCACGTGTCATTGTGGTAGATCGTTCCTACACAATGGCACTGGCTCCTGGGGAAAGATTTTTTGGTGTAGCGGCAAATAAAACCACTCGCTGGGAGGCGGGGGCTAGTTTTGCCCTTCAAAGTAAAGTGGAAGTGCTAAAAAACATTAGCCTTGAAACCCGCTTTAGTTTAATTACCAACTATCTTGAAGAATCCCAAAATATTGACTTTGATTACACCGGTTCAATCCATATGAAAGTAAACGATTATCTCAGTGCGCTGCTTGAAGTGCAATTGTTGTATGATGATAATGCCCTTGCTGATCTGCAAACACGACAGATTTTTGGGTTAGTGATTTCATTGCCATTCTAGTTTTGTTCAAGAAAAAAAGCAGAAAAGCCTTTAAAAAAAGTTAAAAACTAAACAAAAGAGAAGGATGTCGTTAAGAGCCATTCTAAACTAGAAAAATCCGACAGAATAATTTCTTTCTCACTACTTTATGCTTTAATTTTGTTGATATAAATTGAATTAAATGAGTGCATTAATCAAGTCGTCTTTGGCACGAAAATACGCCATGGCACTTTCTGGATTATTTTTAGTTGTTTTTTTACTACAACACTTTACCATCAATTTGACCTCGGTCTTTAGTGAAGATGTTTTCAATCAACTCTCCCATTTTATGGGAAACAATCCTTTAGTACAATTTGCTTTACAACCTGTTCTAATTTTCGGGGTGGTCTTTCATTTTGTGATGGGTTTTGTGTTGGAAATCCAAAATAGAAAAGCCAGAGCAAACAAATACGCTACCAATAACGGAGCAGCCAATTCTTCTTGGATGTCAAGAAATATGATTATCTCGGGCTTGGTAGTGCTTTCTTTTTTGGGATTACACTTTTATGATTTTTGGATTCCAGAAATGAACTACAAATACGTAGAAGCATTACCCGAAAATCCTACCCGCTATTTTGAAGAAACAGTGCATAAATTTGAGAGTCCTGTTCGTGTAGCGATTTATGTCCTATCCTTTGGATTTTTAGCCTTACACTTGCTCCACGGATTTAGTTCTTCATTCCAGTCTTTAGGAGCCAATAATAAGTATACACGCGCCTTAAAAGGGTTTACTACTGCCTTTGCCGTAGGGATTCCCCTAGGTTTTGTTTTTATTGCTTTGTTTCACCATTTAACCGCATTTTAATATGGCGACATTAGATTCAAAAATACCCAAAGGCCCTTTGGCCGATAAGTGGACCAACCACAAGAGTCACATAAATTTGGTAAGTCCAGCCAATAAACGTTTGATTGACGTTATCGTTGTTGGAACAGGTTTGGCGGGTGCTTCTGCCTCTGCAACACTTGCTGAGCTAGGCTACAATGTAAAAACATTTTGTTTTCAAGATTCTCCCCGTCGTGCTCACTCTATTGCAGCACAAGGAGGAATCAATGCGGCCAAAAACTATCAAGGGGATGGCGATTCTACCTACCGCTTGTTTTATGATACAATTAAGGGAGGGGATTATCGTTCTCGTGAAGCCAACGTTCACCGTTTAGCTGAAGTATCGACGAATATTATCGACCAATGTGTTGCACAAGGAGTTCCTTTTGCACGCGATTATGGAGGACTCTTAGACAACCGTTCTTTTGGAGGGGTTTTGGTTTCCAGAACATTTTACGCCAAAGGACAAACGGGGCAACAATTATTGTTGGGTGCTTACTCGGCGATGAACCGCCAAATTGGCCGTGGAAAGATCAAAATGTACAACCGTCATGAAATGATGGATTTGGTGGTTGTGGACGGAAAAGCCCGAGGAATTATTACCCGAAACTTGGTCAATGGACAAATTGAGCGTCACGGAGCACATGCTGTTGTCATTGCTTCTGGAGGTTATGGAAATGTATTCTTCTTATCGACAAACGCTATGGGAAGTAATGTTTCTGCGGGTTGGAAAATCCATAAAAAAGGAGCGCATTTCGCCAATCCTTGTTTTACGCAAATTCACCCCACTTGTATTCCCGTTTCAGGAGACCATCAATCGAAATTGACCTTGATGTCAGAATCATTGAGAAACGATGGGCGTATATGGGTCCCTAAAAATATAGAAGACGTTAAGGCTATTCGCGAAGGCAAATTAAAGCCTACCGAAATTGCTGAAGAAAATCGCGACTATTATTTAGAACGAAGATATCCTGCCTTTGGAAACTTAGTACCGCGTGATGTAGCTTCTCGTGCCGCTAAAGAGCGTTGTGATGCTGGCTATGGGGTAAATAAAACCGGAGAAGCCGTTTACCTCGATTTTGCTTCTGCTATCATGCGTTATGGAAAAGAGCAGGCGCATGTGAAAGGTTTAAACGAAAACGATCACGCCCTAGTGAAGAAATTAGGTCAAGACGTTGTTCGTGCCAAGTATGGAAACCTTTTCCAGATGTACGAAAAAATCGTTGATCAAAACCCTTATGAAACCCCTATGATGATTTACCCAGCGGTACATTATACCATGGGAGGTGTATGGGTTGATTACAACTTGATGACCAGTATTCCTGGATGTTATGCTATTGGAGAAGCTAACTTCTCTGATCACGGAGCAAACCGTTTAGGAGCCTCTGCTTTAATGCAAGGATTGGCCGATGGTTACTTTGTTCTCCCTTACACCATAGGGGACTACCTAGCAGATGATATTCGTACAGGGCCTATTGCTACAGACACTCCAGAGTTTGATGCTGCAGAAAAAGCGGTGAAAGATCAGATCGATGCCTTTATCAATAATAACGGTAAAAACTCTGTCGATTCTTACCACAGAAAACTGGGTAAAATCATGTGGAACAAATGTGGAATGTCCCGTAACGAAAAAGGCTTAAAAGAAGCCATCGCTGAGATCAAAGCCTTGCGTGAAGATTTCTATAAAAACGTTAATGTTCCTGGAAAAGCGGACGAGTTCAACGAGCAATTGGCCAAAGCAGGTCGTGTAGCTGACTTCCTTGAATTGGGAGAATTGTTTGCTAAAGATGCGTTGGAACGCACTGAATCTTGTGGAGGACACTTCCGTGAAGAGTCACAAACTCCAGAAGGAGAAGCCTTGCGTGATGACGAAAACTTTACGTTTGTTTCCGCGTGGGAATATAAAGGAGAGCCCTCTGAGGCTGTTTTAGTCAAAGAAGACTTGAACTATGAAGAAATTGAAGTAAAAACACGTTCATACAAATAGTAGTTAGGCAGTAGTTATTAGGCAATATCAATCATTGAAATGACACAGATAAAGACATACAGAGACTTATTGATTTGGCAAAAAGGCATTGCCTTAGTCAAAGCGGTTTATCAACTGTGTGAAGCTTTACCGCAGCAAGAATTGTTTGGCTTACAAAGTCAAATGAAGCGTGCGGCTGTTTCAATTCCTGCAAATATTGCAGAAGGCTATGGCAGAAACTACACCCAAAATTATCTTAAACACCTAAGAATTGCCCGTGGATCGCTTTTGGAGCTTGAAACACATTTAATCATTTCAAAGGAGTTAAAGATGATTGGTAAACAATGGTATGAAAATGTACAAGGATTAATTACAGAAGAAAATAAAATGTTAAACGCCTTTATTAAGGCAATAAGCAAAGAATAACGATTGCCTATTGCCTTTTGGCTAATAAACTCATCTTATGAATTTAACACTTAAGATATGGCGCCAAGCTAATGCAGACGCCACCGGAAGTATAGAAACCTATCCCATTGAAAACGTATCGCCTGATA
>WTJB01000330.1 GCA_011526335.1 Candidatus Arcticimaribacter sp. | reverse complement strand
TTTTATTTATCCAATGTGGATCTTCCGACAAAAAGACCACCGCAGACATCATTGCATCTGCTTCTTTGGAAGATATCCAAGCACAAAAAACCACTGTCGTTAAACAGATCAATCAGCTACAAGAAGAACTTGTAGCCCTCAATACAGCGATTGGAAAACTAGACGCAGAACAAAAGTTTTTGTTGGTTACTGTGGTGGAGCTTAAAGAAGAAAATTACCAACACTTTGTGCAGTTTCAAGGAACCATAGACACCGATAGAAATGTACTATTGTATCCAGAAATTCCTGCAATTCTAGAGACAGTAGCCGTTGAGGAAGGTCAAGCCGTAAAAGCGGGACAAACCCTAGCATCGCTTTCTGATAGTGGTCTGGAAGAGCAATTGGACCAACTGCGTTTACAGGCCGATCTAGCAGCCACCACCTATGAGCGTCAAAAACGATTATGGGAGAAAAAAATTGGTTCTGAAATGCAATTCTTACAAGCCAAAACAGCTCATTTACAGCTTCAAAAAAGCATAGCTCAGATGGAAGAACAAGTGGCCAAAACAGAGATTACAGCACCATTTGAAGGATTGGTAGATCATATACTGCAAGATCCTGGAAGCAATGTAGCTCCGGGCATGACCCCCTTATTTCGAGTGATTAACCTGGACCAAATGAAGGTGAGTGCAGAAATTCCTGAAAAACACTTGCCCAACATTCAAAAAAATACAAAAGTAGAAGTCGTTGTTCCTGTTTTGGGCAAAACCCTTGAGGCCAGTATTTCCTCTGTTGGGAACTTTATCAATCCCAACAACCGTTCTTTTCGCGTAGAAATTCAGTTAGACAACCCTGAAGGAAATCTAAAACCCAACATGACGGCTCAACTCAACATCAATGATTATCAAAATCCGAATGCCGTCTTGGTGGCCTCTAAGAATATTCTTGAAGACCAAAACGGAAACAGTTATGTCTATAAAATAACTCCAGCAGCAGGGCAAGAAGGCGTCTTTAAGGCGGTAAAAACGGCGGTGGTTTTAGGAAAAAGCTCTGGTGATTTTACAGAAATTGTAGAAGGAATAACGGCCGAAGATCAAATCATTGAAGAAGGGCTTCGCCTTGTAGAAGACCAACAATTGGTGAAAATCATTCAATAACCTAAGCCCAACAGCAAATGAAAAAATCCTCCCAATTAAAAGAATTTTCGCTCTCTTCATGGGCCATAGACCACAGCACAGTCATCTATGTAATTATTGGCTTATTTTTTATCCTCGGGATCTCTTCTTACTTAAATCTTCCTAGAGAAAACTACCCAGAAATCAACACCAATGAAGTCTTTGTAAGTTCCATTTACCCCGGAAACACCGCCGAAGACATGGAACGTTTGATCACGGACCCCCTAGAAGAGGAACTCAAAGGAGTACCCAATCTGGTCAGTATCGAATCAACCTCTTTGGAAAACTTTTCTTTGATTACGGTAGAGTTTGATGAAAACATCTCTAAAGAAAGTGCCAAGCTAAAAGTTCAAGATAAAATAGACGCCGTTGTTTCTAGTGCCGACTGGCCTACTTTCAATAATGCTAAGGTAGAACCTACGGCCTTTGAATTTAGTCTTTCTGAAGAAATTCCCATTTTGAATATTGGGCTTAGTGGAGACCTTCCTATCGCTGAAATGAAATTTTATGGAGAGCTGTTGCAGGATCGTATCGAACAAATGCCCGAAATAAAAGAAGTAGCCCTTCGGGGGGTTCAAGACTTTGAAGTCGAGGTGTCGGTTGATCTTTTAAAAATGAATGCAGCCACCATCTCCTTTGATGACATCATCAATGCTATTCGTCGGGGAAACAGCACCTTGTCTTCAGGAAATATAGAAGGAAATGGCCTGCGTAGAAACCTCCGCGTTATTGGGGAAATAAAATCTCCTGAAGAGCTTGAAAATTTTGTGATCAAAAATCAAAACGGAACCGTTTATTTAGGGGACGTTGCCACGGTGCGCTTTCACGAAAAAGAAAAAAATTCCTATGCCCGTTCCGATGGAAAAAAAGCGATTGTTTTGGACATCAAAAAACGCAGTGGAAAAAACCTAATCCGTACCGTAGAAAAAATTCGAGGAATCGTGGCCGATGTAGAAACCAATGACTTCCCTTCTGCCATAGACGTGGACATCTCTAATGACCAATCTAACGCCACAAAAAACCTGGTGAGTGACCTGGCCAACAATATCATTTTTGGGGTGCTTTTGGTCATTACCGTACTGATGTTTTTCTTGGGCTTTAGAAATGCTCTTTTTGTAGGATTTGCCATTCCTATGTCCATGTTTATGTCCTTTATGATCTTAGGATTCTTAGGCGAAACCATCAACACTATGGTGCTCTTTGGACTCATTATGGGACTAGGGATGCTGGTTGATAACGGGATTGTTGTCGTAGAAAATGCCTATCGTTTGATGGAAAAAGAAGGCATTTCTTCTATAGAAGCCGCCAAAAAGGGGATTGGTGAGATTGCCTACCCCATCATCATTTCTACCGCTACTACAATTGCGGCTTTTGTACCCCTCGGGTTTTGGCCAGGGACGATTGGAGAATTTATGATTTTCTTCCCCATTACGCTATCCATTGTTTTGGGATCATCTTTAGTGGTGGCCATCTTTTTCAACTCAATGCTGGTTTCCAAGTTTATGGAAATCGAAGATCGTGAAATCAGCACCCGCAGCCTTTGGCGCATGACCTTTATCCTAGGCGGTCTTGGGGTATTGCTGCTTTTCAACAAAGGAACCCTCCGTGGATTGGGGACTTTGATGGTCCTTTCTACTGCCTTGTTTTGGGCTTACAAATACATCATCAAAAAATGGGCAACGCATTTTCAAAATGTCACTTTAGTTAAACTGGAAGATCGTTACACCAGGGTCTTGCGTTTTGCCTTAACCGGAAGAGCGCCCTATTTCTTCCTTTTTGGCACCATCGGATTGCTGTTCTCCTCTTTTATTATTTTAGGATTAGCGGCACCAAAAGTTGAATTCTTCCCAGACAACCAACCCCAACAAATTTTTGTCTATGCTGAATATCCTGAGGGTACCGCCATCGACAAGACCAACGCTACCTCAAAACAGATCGAGGCCATTGTTGGGGAGGTCATCAACCAATCGAAATACCTTGACAAAGGAGAAAACTTTATGATTGACTCCAATGTAGCTATGGTAGGCCGCGGAGCACAAAATCCAGAAACAGACAAAGGAGGCGATCAAGACATGCCCCATAAGGCCAAGGTCACCTTGACCATGGCTGAATTTAAATACCGCCGCGGTTTTTCTAGTGAAGAACTTCGTCAAGAAATACAACAAGCGCTAAAAGGAAAATTTGCGGGGATAGCGATATCCGTAGAGAAAGAAGGAGCCGGACCTCCAGCAGGATATCCGGTAAACATCGAAGTCAGTGGCGAAGATTATGAAGAACTCATCGCCGTCTCAGAAAAACTGAAAAACTTCCTCAATAATGAAAGTATTCCTGGGGTGGAAGAAATAAAGGTGGATGTAAACAAAAGTAAACCCGGCCTTGAAATCAATATCGACCGAAGAAAATCAGGAAGTCTTGGAGTCGCTGCAGGACAGATAGGACAGCAATTGCGTCGCTCCCTTTTTGGAGAAAAAGCAGGGATATACAAACAAGACGGAGAAGATTACGACATCAATGTTCGCTTTGATAAAGAAGACCGGAATGACAAGGATGTATTGCTCGATCAATACATTGTTTTCCGAGATCAAGCTACAGGGCGTATCAAGGAAATTCCTGTAAGTGCTATGGTAGAAGTAGACAACAGTGTGTCCTTTAGTGCCATCAAACACAAGGAACTAAGACGCGTTGTTACGGTTTATTCTGCTGTTTTGGCGGGATATAACGCCAACGAAGTTGTCGATCATGTCAAGCAGAGTATCGAAGGGTTTAACGACTTCCCAAGAGGAGTAACATATAAGTTTACTGGTGAGGTTGCTGAACAAGAAAAAAACATGAGCTTCTTATTGGGTGCTTTGGCTACCGCTCTAGGACTTATCGTCTTTTTACTTGTATTGCAATTCAATTCCATCTCCAATCCGCTTATTATTTTACTCTCCATCTTTTTGAGTTTTACCGGAGTGCTTTACGGCATCAGTATATTTCAAATGCCTTTTGTAATCATGATGACCATGATGGGAATCATTTCCCTCTCTGGAATCGTGGTAAACAACGGGGTGGTATTGATCGACTATACCCAACTTCTTATCGCACGTAAAAAAGAAGAATTAGGGATTCCTTTTGATCAAATGCTTCCGCGTATCGAAGCGAGGGAGGCCATTGTTTTAGGTGGAGCAGCGCGTTTACGCCCGGTATTGTTGACCGCCATTACGACCATTTTGGGGCTTATTCCATTGGCAACTGGACTAAACATCAACTTTTTCACCTTGATTACGGATTGGAACGCGAATATCTATGTAGGGGGAGACAATGTTATTTTTTGGGGACCCCTAGCCTGGACGGTGATTTTTGGACTCACTTTTGCAACTTTCCTTACCTTGGTGATTGTCCCTGCCTGTTTTTATTTGGTCTATCGATTAAAATTGAGCATTAAGCGTTTTCGGGAACAATAAAAAACAGAAAAGAACTTACCTTTGTAAACAACACTAAACGTATGTTGAGAACTACCAATTGTGGCGCCTTACGCATAGATGCTTTGGGCCAAGAAGTTACCTTAAGCGGCTGGGTCCAAAAAACCCGAGACAAAGGATTTATGTTGTGGATAGACCTCCGCGACCGCTACGGCATTACCCAAATCATTTTTGACGAAGAAAGAACCCCAAAAGAGGTCTTTGATGCGGCCAAAGATTTGGGCAGAGAATATGTGATTCAAGTCAGCGGAACGGTCATTGAAAGAGAATCAAAAAACCCCAATATCCCAACGGGTGAAATCGAAATTTTAGCCAAAGAATGCACCTTGCTAAATGCGGCGAAAACCCCTCCGTTTACCATTGAAAATGAAACAGATGGTGGAGAAGAACTCCGAATGCAATACCGTTATTTGGATATACGCAGAACTCCTGTACGCGAAAATTTAATCTTTCGTTCTCAAGTAAGTCTCGCCATCCGTAATTTTTTATCGGCGCACGACTTTATTGATGTAGAAACCCCTTACCTCATTAAATCTACCCCCGAAGGGGCAAGAGACTTTGTGGTTCCTTCCCGTATGAATGAAGGTCAATTTTATGCCCTTCCCCAATCGCCACAAACCTTTAAGCAATTATTGATGGTTGGAGGAATGGACAAGTACTTTCAAATTGTCAAGTGTTTTCGTGATGAGGATTTACGTGCCGACCGTCAACCTGAATTTACGCAGATTGACTGCGAAATGACCTTTGTAGAACAGGAAGATATTTTGAATCAGTTTGAAGCGTTGCTCAAACACCTGCTCAAAGAAATCAAGGGAATTGAAGTAGAGTCTTTCCCACGCCTGACCTATGCAGAGGCCATGCAGAAGTATGGGAATGATAAACCCGATATCCGTTTCGGAATGGAATTTGCCGAACTCAACGATCTGGCAAAAAACAAGGGCTTTAATGTTTTTGATCAACAAGAACTTATTGTCGGTATCGCTGTGCCCGGAGCAGCAGCCTATACCCGTAAACAAATAGATCAACTTATAGATTGGGTAAAACGCCCACAAATCGGTGCCAACGGTTTGGTGTGGGTAAAATGCAATGAAGATGGAAGCTACAAATCTTCTGTAGATAAATTTTACTCAGCAGACGATTTGGCTGCTTGGGCTTCCGCTACAGGGGCTAAAGCAGGAGATCTAATGATTGTTATGGCCGGGCCAGCGCATAAAACACGTACCCAGCTGTCTGCACTTCGGATGGAATTAGGGGAGCGTTTAGGTTTACGTAAACCGGAAGAATTTGCGCCTTTATGGGTCGTCGATTTTCCCTTGTTGGAATGGGATGAAGAAAGCCAGCGCTACCATGCCATGCATCACCCCTTTACAGCACCCAAACCCGAACAACTCAGTTTGCTCGACAACGATCC
>WTJB01000064.1 GCA_011526335.1 Candidatus Arcticimaribacter sp. | reverse complement strand
TGCAAATTCAATTTCTGATTGTATTGGAATTTCCGCTTCACGGATGGCTTTTACCACCGGAACATGATGGGGAATTCCCGGACTTTTCATCACCACATCCGCAGTCAAAATTCGATCTACACTATGCCCCTCTTCCCATTCAATATTTTTCTCATCGAATAGGGTACGTGTTGTTTCAGGGATTTTTTGAGCATCGGAAACCAATACTTCCCAGCCCATTTTTTGGGCTAAAATAGCAGTCCCTCTTCCACTTTCACCGGCGCCTAAAACAACTATTTTTTTCATTATCTAAGCTTTAAGGTTACAATGGTTAGGACACTTAGCAAGATGCCAACAATCCAAAAGCGGGCAACGATTTTACTCTCGTGGTAGCCCTTTTTCTGGTAGTGGTGATGCAATGGAGACATGAGGAAAATACGCTTCCCCTCTCCCGTTTTCTTTTTGGTGTATTTAAAATAGCCTACCTGCAAAACCACTGAGAGGTTCTCAATCAAGAAAATTCCGCACAGCAATGGCAACAGCAATTCTTTTCGAATCATAAGCGCCACCACCGAAATAATGGCACCGATAGTCAAACTACCCGTATCGCCCATAAAGACTTGAGCAGGAAAGGTATTGTACCACAAAAACCCTATAAGACCTCCCAAAAAAGCAGCGATGAAAACTGTAATTTCTCCTGCATTGGGGATGTACATAATATTGAGATAATCAGAGAAAATAAGGTTCCCCGAAACCCAGGCAAAAATTCCTAATGTAAAGACCATAATGGCCGAGCTACCTGCCGCCAAACCGTCTATCCCATCCGTAAGGTTTGCCCCGTTTGAAATTGCCGCTACGATAAAGATGACGATTGGAATAAAAATCAACCATGTCCACTGCGCGCCTCCAGGAATCCAGTCTATCAAAACAGCATAATCAAATTCATTGTTCTTCATCAAGGGGATGGTGGTCAATGTTGACTTCTCTTCTGCATAGAACATTTGCGAGGCCGTTTTGGTTACCTCAACACTGGAAGGGATTTCTTGGCGCACTGTAACATCAGGATGAAAATAAAGCGTGGCACCGACTACAGCGCCCAAGAAGATTTGACCTAAAATTTTAAACCTCCCCTGAAGCCCCTCTTTCTCTTTTTTAAAGATTTTGATATAATCATCTAAAAAACCAATGGCTCCCATCCACAGGGTGGTAAAAATCAAAAGGAGGATATAAATGTTGTCTAAACGTGCCAGTAAAGCCACGGGAATCAGGGTACTGAGAATAATAATTACCCCGCCCATTGTAGGAGTTCCCTTTTTTTCAATCTGCCCTTCTAAGCCTAAATCACGTATGGTTTCACCAATTTGCTTTTTCTGCAAATAGTTGATGATACTTCTTCCGTAAATGGTAGAGATCAATAAGGAAAGTAAAACCGCTAGGGCTGCCCGAAAAGACAAAAACTGGAATAGTGTTGCCCCAGGGAATTGGTACTGTTTTTCTAAAAAATCAAAGAGATAGTACAACATTAAGTATTCATTTTTTTTAAAATTCTTTGCACTACTTCCAAATCATCAAAGTGCGTTCTTTTGCCCTGTATTTCCTGATAGGTTTCATGCCCTTTCCCGGCAATAAGGAGCACATCTTGCGGTTCAAGCGCTACACAAGCCGCTTTTATTGCTGCTTCCCTATCGGCTATACTCATGGTTTTTTTGTAGTCCTCAGGACTTACACCAGCTTCCATTTCTGTAATGATTTGAAGGGGATCCTCTGACCTTGGGTTATCTGAGGTAAAAATTACTTTAGTGCTTTTCTGTGCGGCAATTTTTCCCATCAATGGCCTTTTATCTTTATCCCGATCACCCCCACAGCCTACTACGGTGATGAGTTGTTCATTATTTGTTCGGATTTGATTGATGGTTTCTAAAACATTTTCAAGCGCATCCGGAGTGTGTGCATAGTCGACTACAATAGTCGCCTGATTGGGGGTGCTATAGGTTTCAAATCTTCCACGAACGTTCTTCAACTCGCTCAAATAAGACAAGGTCGCCAATGCATCCAAATCCAAACATTCCGCTACAGCGAAGACAGCTAGGATGTTTGAGGCATTAAATCCACCTACTAAGCGTGACCACACTTCTTGTTGATTGATCTTTAACAACATGCCCGAAAACTGGCTTTCCAAAATTTGTACGCGATAGTCAGCATAGTTTCGCTGAGCATAGGTATACTTTTTGGCTTTGGTGTTTTGGACCATATAGGCTCCGTTTTTATCATCGGCATTGGTCAGCACAAAAGCTGTTTTGGGTAGCGCATCAAAGAAGCGTTTTTTGACATCTCTATAGGCCGCAAAAGATGGATGGTAATCTAAATGATCATGGGTTAAATTTGTAAAAACTCCCCCTGCAAAGACCAACCCCTGGGTACGCTCTTGATCTATTCCATGAGAAGAAACTTCCATAAAACAATAGCTCACTCCGCGCTCTACCATAGCTTTTAAATGCGCATTTATAACCAGAGGGTCTGGAGTGGTATGTGTTGCGGGTTGCGTTAGACCATCGTATTTAATGACTACCGTTGAAATTAAGCCAGAAGGATAGCCCGATTTTTTAAACAAATCGTACAACAAAGTAGTAATCGTTGTCTTTCCATTGGTTCCTGTAACCCCGATTAGTTTTAAATCTTTACTTGGGTTGCCATAGAAATGACTGGCTACGATTGCCAGCGCCTCTCGGGAATTCTGGGTACATATCCAAGTAACTTTATCGTTTGGGGCATCGGGCATTTGCTCAACCAATATGGCTGTTGCGCCTTGCTGTATGGCTTGATTCAAATAGGCATGCCCATCGGTGACGCCACCCTTTATCGCTACAAACAAACTATCTGCAGTAACTTTTCTAGAGTCATATGCTATACTGGACACTTTTGTAGAAGTAGTCCCCATAACCGACTCTATATTTACCCCAAAAAGTAAATCTTTTAAAACCTTCATAACAGCTCTAGAATTATGGGTTTATTTTTAACGATGGGACTGCCGGGACGAAGGGATTGTTTTTTCACCTTTCCCTTCCCTTTTAGTTCTACTTTAAATCCTAAATTTTCCATCAGACTCAGTGCATCTCTCCCCGCCATTCCTTTTAGATCAGGAACACGCTCAAGTTCTTGAGGCTCTGGAAGTACCGTCTTGTTTGCCACTAACATCTCTTCTACATCAACACGTTTTTTTGAGGGGACTTCGGCATATAGTTTTTTGGCAATTTTTTTGAATACAGGTGCCGCCACTTGCGCACCATAATACCCTTTGGCCTTGTTCGGCTTATGGATAACCACTATACATGAATATTGCGGATTGTCTGCCGGAAAATAGCCCACAAAACTGGACACATATTGCATTTCTTCAGTGGTATAATCTACTTGGCAGGTACCGGTTTTGCCCGCGATAGAGAAATTCGGATCTTTTATATTGTGGGCCGTCCCCCACTTTTTATCCACTACATTAAACATCATTTTCTGCACTGCTTTCAAGGTAGTTTCAGAACATATGGAAGGATTCAATATTTCTTTTTCAAACTTTTTGACGGGTTCTGATCCAAAATAGTTGATGTACTTTATGAATTGCGGACGCACCATCTCACCATTATTTGCAACAGCATTATAAAAGGTTAGTGTCTGCAAGGGAGTAAGCGAAACCCCGTAGCCAAATGCCATCCAAGGCAGGCTGATACCATTCCAATTTTTATCGGTTGGATGAGGTATTTTTGGCTGAGCCTCCCCTTTAATTTTGAGTCCTAGCTTTTCATTTACCCCCATATTGTAAAGGCGATTGACAAATTTTTCGGGTTGATGTTTGTACTGATCGTACACCATTTTTACAATCCCCGTATTGGAAGACACCTCAAAAGCTTTTGAAATGGGAATGGTGCCATAGCCCCCCCGTCTAGAGTCTCTTACCTTGTATTTATTGTAAAACGTAAGCACTCCGTTTTGGGTGTTTATCAAATCTTCTGGAGCAACCACTTTATCTTCTAAAGCTGCCATTACCGCCATAAGCTTAAAAGTAGAACCGGGCTCATGGGCCTCGCCCACCGCATAATTCAGTTTTTCGTAATACTTTCCTTCCTTTGTTCTTCCCAGATTAGCAATGGCTTTGATGGCCCCTGTCTTGGTTTCCATTACCACAGCGGTCCCGTGTTCTGCCTCGTATTCTTCTAGTTGCATCAAGAGCGCATGGTGGGTGACATCTTGGATATTGACGTTTAGTGTTGTGTGAACATCAAAGCCTTCTGTAGGCTCTTTTTCATTGCTGTCGTTTATCGGCTTCCATTGTCCATTGGCAATTTTTTGCTTTAATCTTCGACCGTTTTCGCCTTTTAGGTACTGACCAAAAGCCCCTTCAAGGCCTACGCGTACAAAATTTCCTGAAGGATCTTGACGCTCATACCCTATGGTTCGTTCTGCTATTTTTCCAAGAGGATTTTCACGAATTAATTTAGACTCGACAATCAATCCTCCCTTTAGTCCCGGCAATGAAAACAAAGGGAATTTCTTTACTTCCTGAAACTGTGAATAGGTTAAATTTCTTGCAATAAACACATAGCGCTGTCCCTTATTTCTGGCTGAATTTAGCTTTCTTAGCCAAGAGGCAGAACTTCCACCAAGCAATTCCGAAAGTGCTTTTGCCAAAGGAAGTTTATGGGTTTCAAAATTCTCTTTAGAGGGCACCTTGGCATCCCATCGTATTTCATAACGCGGTACTGTTGTGGCCAATAAACTTTCATCATCTGCGTAAATATTCCCACGACTGGGAGCCAAAACAAAGTTTTTTACGGTTCGCTTTTGCGCGAGGTCTTTGTAATATTCCCCCTGCTCGAATTGAATATATATTAGCTTACCAATCAAAACAAACGAAAAAAGAAAGAGCCCTAGCACGACTAGGTAGATACGACTCATTATTTTGTTGGGAGTTACGGCCATGATTATTGTTCAACTTTAGGAGTAAGGGCTATAGGTGGAGTTTTTGCTGGTTTTAAACCGCGCTCACTCAAAACCGAAAGCACACGTGTCTCCATTTTTAACTGCATTAAGTGCGCTCTTTGTTCTACAAAAGCACTTTTTATCTCTTTTATTTCATCATTTAACCTTGCGATCTCATAAATCTTTTTATCGGCACTATGCCCACTAGCAATGACCATAAGCGCTAAAAAAGAAAGAAACAATACCATGCGCCAATTGCGCAAAGCATCTTCTTTGACCAAAAAATCTATACTCAACAAGGACAAAAGTTGTTTCATCGTTTTTCAGCAATTCTCATTTTAGCACTTCGTGCTCTTGGGTTATTTTTTATTTCCTCAGCATCAGGAACCACCAATGGCCCTACTTTTTTTAGCGGACACTTTCTGTTCCCAAAAAAATCTTGTTCTGCTTCCCCTTCGAATACGCCTTCGCGTATAAATCGCTTAACCAATCGATCTTCTAAAGAGTGATAAGAAATACACACCAAACGCCCTCCGGTAGACAAAACCTCTGGCACCTGCAGCAGAAATTGCTTGAGAACCTCCAACTCTTGATTGACCTCGATACGCAAGGATTGAAAAACTTGCGCCATGACTTTATTGAAAAAACGCTCTGGAATATGCGGACGAATAATGCTGACCAAATCTTGGGTTGTCGTTATCTTTTCCTCTTCGCGGGCCGTAACAATCAGCGACGCTATTTTTGCCGCCCCTTTTACCTCGCCATAAACTTTGAACAAACGAAGCAAATCTTCATAAGCATACTGGTGTACTACATCACTAGCCTTGAGAGAAAGAGACTGAGCCATACGCATGTCCAAAGGCCCCTCAAATCGAGTAGAAAACCCTCGATTGCTCGCATCGAACTGATGAGACGAAACCCCAAAATCTCCCAGAATTCCATCTACTTGAGTACAGCCATAAAACTTTAAATAGCGCTTTAATTCACTAAAATTGGATTGAATAAGCGTAAAACGCTCATCGTCCAAGGCGTTGTTTTGTGCATCTTCATCTTGATCAAATGCAATCAACATTCCGTCTTTAATTTTTTTTAA
>WTJB01000156.1 GCA_011526335.1 Candidatus Arcticimaribacter sp. | reverse complement strand
AACATTGATGATTTCCATACGGTCGCGAAGGGCAGGCTGTATACTGCCCAATTGGTTGGCAGTAGCCACAAACATAACCTTAGAAAGGTCATAGCCCATTTCTAGGAAATTATCATAAAAGCTTTGATTCTGCTCAGGATCCAACACTTCCAACAAGGCAGAAGAAGGATCGCCTTGGGCGGATTGCGATAATTTATCTATCTCATCCAAAACAAAAACAGGGTTTGACGTTCCCGCTTTTTTAAGGCTTTGAATGATACGCCCCGGCAAAGCTCCAATATACGTCTTACGATGCCCACGTATTTCAGCTTCATCGCGCATACCTCCAAGAGAAATGCGTACATATTCTCTTCCTAAAGCTTCTGCAATGGATTTCCCTAAAGAGGTTTTCCCTACTCCTGGAGGACCATACAAGCATAGGATGGGCGATTTCATATCGTTTCGCAGCTTGAGAACAGCTAGGTATTCAATGATGCGTTTTTTGACTTCTTCCAGACCGTAATGATCGCGATCCAAAATCTTTTGGGCACGCTTTAAATCGAATTGATCTTCAGAAAATTCATCCCAAGGGAGGTCCAAAAATAAATCCAAATAATTGCGTTGAATGGAGTATTCTGCCACCTGAGGATTCATGCGTTGCAGCTTCATTAACTCTTTGTCAAAATGCTTTCCGACCTCTTCTTTCCACAGTTTCTTTTTGGCACGTTGGCGCATTTCTTCCACCTCTTCTTCATACGACACCCCACCCAATTCCTCTTGTATGGTTTTCATTTGTTGGTGAAGGTAGTATTCGCGCTGTTGCTGGTCTAGATCACTGCGGACTTTGGATTGAATGTCATTTTTGAGTTCCAACTTTTGGTACTCTACATCCATGTATTTTAAACAGGAAAGCGCACGTTCCTTCAAATTTGAAGTGGCCAATATTTCTTGTTTTTCTTGAACACTGAGGTTCATGTTTGAAGAAACAAAATTGATTAAGAAAGAAGGACTCTGAATGTTTTTGATGGCAAAAGAAGCCTCCGACGGGATGTTTGGGTTTTCTTGAATGATCTTTAAGGCCAATTCTTTAATCGAGTCAACTATAGCATTAAACTCTGTACCATCGGTTTCACGAATTTCTGCAACCGGATTGATTTTTACTTTTAAATAAGGGTCCTCTTCCAAAAGAGCCTCTATGGCAAAGCGTTTTTTTCCCTGAAGTATCACCGTAGTATTTCCATCGGGCATGGTCAACACCCGAAGAATTTGGGCTACCGTTCCTAGGGTATATAGGTCGGCGGCCTTTGGATTTTCGGTCTCGAGAGATTTTTGTGCAATCACCCCAATGACCTTATCGCCCTTGTTGGCCTCTTTGATTAATTGAATGGATTTGTCTCTTCCTACTGTGATGGGAATAACCACCCCGGGGAAAAGCACGGTATTCTTTAAAGGCAATACAGATACAATTTCTGGAAGATCTTCCTTCTCCAATGCCTCTTCGTCTTCTGAAGTCAATAAGGGAATTAAGTCTCCTTCTGCTTCAATGTCTTGCAATGACAAATTGTCTAATGCGGTAAAAATTGGTTTTGCCATATGTATGTTCGTCAGACAAACTGACAGTTATCGGTTTTCCTTTAGCGAAAACCTTGTGTTGATCGTTGTATTTTATCTATTTTAAAAACGCATTCTTAAAGGGTCAAGAGTTATGCCAAAGGCAAAAGTGTAACAAACAAAATCTTCTCTCGTCCTATAAGTAGAATATAAAAAGTGGAAATCATTCAAAACGATATCGGTTCGCTCTTGTCAGCTTGTAAAAAAGGCAATCAACGTGCACAAATGCAGCTGTATCGTCAATTTTCTAGCGCCATGTACAATACAGCTTACCGCATTTTAGGCAATGC
Source organism: Candidatus Arcticimaribacter sp. (assembly GCA_011526335.1). GTDB lineage: Bacteria > Bacteroidota > Bacteroidia > Flavobacteriales > Flavobacteriaceae > Arcticimaribacter. The sequence goes on along the minus strand of WTJB01000156.1, from coordinate 4,221 downwards.
TGACGATGCTGAAGATGCGCTACAAGAAGGATTTATTACTGCTTTTGAAAAGTTGGATGAAGTGCGGGAAGTAGAAAAATTTCCAGGGTGGATCAAAACCATAATCCTACGAAAAGCCTTGACGCTTGCCGAACAAAAGAAAAAAACCATCCTGCTACACCCAGAAACTCCCATAAGGGAAGAGAAAAAGGGGGATGAAAATGAAGAAGAAAATGTACAAAAAACAATATTATGGAACAGCATTCAACAACTGAAATCAAATTATAAAAACATCCTCATTATGATGTATTATGAAGGAATGGACTATGAGGAGATCAGCGAAATTATGGGCCTTAGTTACGGAAATTGCCGAACCCTTGCATCTCGCGCCAAAGAACAATTGAAAACCATCGTAAAAAACAAATCCAATGTCTCTTGAAAATGAATTGAAACAGCTTACTAAGCAGTGGACGCCCTTGTCGCCCCCATCGGGACACGAAAAACGCTTTGCAAAACGCTTAATAAGAAAACAAAAATTCAAACGCCCGTATTGGAGTGCAGCCGCTGTACTACTCCTCCTATTCGGACTGGGGGTATCCCAATGGCCTGCGCAAAATTCAACCAACGCTGAACTGGAAGTCAGCACTACATTTTATACCCAAGCCATCCAAACCCGTTTGATGCATTTAGAAAAAAATACCCCTGCCGTTCATGCTCAAAGTTTGGAGGATGCCAAAACACAATTGGTGATACTACAAGAGGATTATCAAAGATTACAGCAACAATGGCAGGAAGGAAGCCCGCACCCCATCTTGCTGAAAGCCCTAATCCAAAATCTACAACAACAACTCAACCTCTTGCAAACGCTAGAGAAAAATTTAACCACCATAGAAAAAAATGATTATGAAAATGTATTTTAAACCTTATGCACTCTTTTTATTGCTACTCCTGCCGCTAGGGGTTTTTGGGCAATTTGTTTCTAAGACCATTGAAAAACAATTTCCCCTCGCAGCAGAGGGAACGTTTACCCTGAACAATCTTTTTGGAAATGTCAACATTGAAAGTTGGGAGAAAGAACAAGTGGATGTCAAAGTAGTGGTAAAAGTTTACGGAAAAAAGGATGAAGACAGTGCTGAACGATTAGACAACATTTATCCTGTATTTAAAACCGCTGAAAATCGTGTTTCCGTCACAACCGTTATTGAAAAACAAAAAAATAAATCTTGGTGGAAAATCTTTGATTGGTTTGAAAGCAACACCGAACGAATACAAATTGACTACTGGGTAAAACTCCCTGCTACGGCAGAACTAAAAACAAAAAACAACTATGGGTCAACCTATATAGATCGTCATTTAGGCCCCACAAGCTTAGACATCGCCTATGGCAATTTGGCTGCTGAAGAACTGCGGCATGAAAAGAATAGGGTTGTTATAAAATATTCGGATGATTCAGAAATAGAGCTGATCCATGGAGGTACTGTAGTGGCGGATTATTCTGACCTGCACATTGGTGAAGCAGAGGATATAGCATTGGACGCCGATTACTCCAAGACAAAAATCGAATCCATTACTGATTTGGGCTTTAGTGTAGATTATGGAAAACTGGAAATCGGAAAAGTAGCCACGCTTGAGGGTGACGCAGACTATGTAGGCATTCGTATTGAAGAACTCACCAAAAGCAGTGAAATAGACTTGGACTACGGAGCCTTGAAAATTTATCATGTATTGCCCAGCACTCAAAGGGTGGACATCAGTGCAGACTATGCAGGATTATCGCTTGGTATTGACCCCAATTGGGGCTTTGACTTTGAAGTCATCACGGAATATGCCAGCCTAAAAACTGACTTAGATCTGGATTATAAACAACGCATCATTGAACAAGTGGACCGCTATTATCAAGGACGCTATAAAAGCGGCGAGGGAAAACTTAAGATTACCTCAGACTACGGAGCTGTAAAACTCTATAAAAACTAATTTAAATCTTTAACACCATGAAAAAAGAACGTTTAACCCTACTCTTTCTGACCGCAATTACGAGCCTAATGGCCCAAGGATGGTCAACGAAAAAAATAACCGGAAACGGTAATATTATTACCCAAGAAAGAAGCATTTCCGATTTTCATTCCCTTCAGGTGAGTGGCAATTTTGAAGTAAGTTTTAGCCAGGATATGGACAATATGCTTGAACTTAAAGGCGATGAAAATTTTCTGAATGATATCGTTACTGAAGTTAAAGACGGTAGTTTAAAAATTAAAACCAAAAAGAAAGTTTATCTAAAGCCCAGCAATAAAAGAATAAAAGTCATTTTACCGCAGGAGACGCTTAAGCATATATCCTTATCAGGATCCGGAAAAATAAGCAATGACATTCCTTTTGAGCATCCACAATTTGAAGGAAATGTTTCGGGCTCTGGAAAAGTCCGCCTTCATATCAATGCAGCTAACGCCAAATTTAACATCTCCGGCTCAGGCGTTTTTGAGGTGTACGGCGAGGCCGAAGCCCTTGAGGCAAAACTTTCGGGTTCGGGATCATTTAAGGCAAAAGACTTTCGTGCAGAAAAAGGCAATCTACAATTGTCAGGTTCTGGACGCATGGAAGTACGTTGTACCGATAAGCTCAATGCGAAGGTGTCTGGATCAGGAAGAATTCGCTATTTTGGAGAACCCAAACGCAAGCTAGACGCTAAAGTAAGCGGTTCTGGTTCTATACGCAAGGCTATTGAATAGCCGCTTTTTTGTTTACTCGAAAAAGCATCAAGCCTCCTATGATAAAGAAAATTACAAAAAATACCAGGGAGTTTCGCATGCTCCCTGTAATTTGATCTACCGCACCAAAAAGAAACATTCCGATGACAATTCCGATCTTTTCGGCCACATCATAAAAACTAAAATAAGAAGTGGTGTCTTCCGTTTCCGGGAGAAATTTGGAGTAGGCAGCACGAGAGGCTGTTTGTAAAGCTCCCATGACCAACCCAACAATACCCGCTACATAATAGAATTGCATTGGGGTATGAATGTAATAGGCGTAAATGCATATACCTACCCAGATCAGATTTATGGCAATTAGGGTAGGGATATTCCCAAAACGTATAGAAGAACGGGCAGCAAGAATAGCCCCAAAAATCGCCACGATCTGTATCAAAAGGATACTGACAATCAATCCAATCGTTTTTTCGCTATCGGATCCCCAAGCGATTTCTTCTTCCCCAAAATAGGCTGCTACTAGCATGACCGTCTGTAAAGCTAAAGAATAAATAAAAAATGCCGTCAAATAGCGCTTTAAAGGAAAGTTTCCGGCCATTTGACGGTAAACCGTACGCAATTCACGGAAACCATTCCAAAAGATAGAGCGGGTTATTTTTTCGTTGTTCTTATTGCCTTTGGGTAAAAAGTAAAAGGAATAATGGCTAAATACAAACCACCATATCCCCACCGAAACAAAGGAATATTTCATGGCCTTCATGGCCGCCTCACCCTCCGTACCCGAGATGCCATACAGCTTGGGTTGCATGACCATCGATAGATTAAACAACAGCAAAAGCACACTCCCGATATAGCCCATAGAAAAGCCTTTAGCACTCGCCCGATCTTGTTGTTCAGGATAGGCAACATCGGGCAAATAGGAGTTGTAAAAAACCAAACTGGCCCAAAGTCCGATCAAGGCCAAAAAGTAAAAAAATAGGCCCAAGTAAATCGTATTCAATTCAAACCAATAAAGCCCGACACAAGAAAGCGATCCCATATAAACGAAGGTCCGCATAAAGCGTTTTTTATCTCCAATAAAATCGGCAATCCCGGAAAGCAAAGGCGAAATAAATGCCACAACGATAAAAGCCGCTGCGGTAACAAAACTGATCATGGCCGTGTTTTTTACCTCATAACCCAGAAATAAAATCTTGTTGTTTTCAGCAAAAAGAGCCGCAAAATAAATGGGGAAAATTGCAGAGGAAATAACCAAGGAATATACCGAGTTTGCCCAATCATAAAATGCCCACGCATTGATCAACTTCTTACTCCCTTTAGGCAGAGGTTTTTTGGTTTCTAACATATATCTAATTCTAATAATAGTCCTGATCCAAGATACACTTTTTTCGTCAAGAACAAGAGGAATATACGCTTTATTTAGTAGGAAAAAAGCCTATAATTTACCTCTATAAGAAAAACTTATTATGCATATTAATTAATTTATTATCATATATTTATATTTACTATTTAAAGTCTTTATTACATACATTCATTTTCA
>WTJB01000196.1 GCA_011526335.1 Candidatus Arcticimaribacter sp. | reverse complement strand
TTTAGAAGCAGATAGTCGCTTGGCTATGGTTTTACGCATTTGACTATTGGCCAACTCTGTCACTGACTCAATTCCTGTAGGCGCAAAAGCAGCGGTATGTGCAGAGGGCACGAAAGATTCTATATCTCTTTTTATGATTCGTCCGCCATCTCCTAATCCTTTTACATTGGCAATTGCAATGCCTTTTTCTTCGGCTAGTTTTTTAGCCAATGGAGAAGCAATGATTCGTCCAGAAGCGGAAGCCGCAGTGGTAACGGGTGCAGAAACCGTTTGCTGTGCCACAGGCGCGGGTGCAGCAACTGGGGTGGGTTCTGGAGTTGAAACAGGTTCTGGTGCTGCAACTGTTTCCGTTTTTGGTTGTGCTTCAGTACTCTGATTTGCATAAGCCAAAGCCGCCTCTACATCTGTCCCTTTATCACCAATAATAGCCAATAAGCTATCTACTTTGGCCGATGCGCCTTCTTCTATACCAATATGAAGCAGCGTACCGTTGTAAAAAGATTCAAATTCCATAGTGGCTTTATCGGTTTCAATTTCAGCCAATATATCGCCTTCCGAAACGGTATCGCCCACTTGTTTTAACCAGCTAGCAACAGTCCCTTCTTCCATGGTATCACTTAAACGTGGCATGGTAATGATCTCTACATTTTCAGGTTTTTCCAAAGCAGCTGTATTTTCTGCAACGGGCGCACTTTCTTCTTTGGGGGCTGCAGCCTCTGCATCTCCCGAAAGAAGTCCTGAGATATCTTCGCCTTCTTCCCCAATAATAGCCAATAAACTATCTACGGGAGCTGTTCCACCTTCCTCAATCCCAATGTGCAATAAAGTTCCTTCAAAAAAAGCTTCAAACTCCATCGTGGCCTTATCGGTTTCAATTTCGGCTAGGATATCACCTTCGTTTACTTTATCTCCTACTTTCTTTAACCACGAAGCTACAGTTCCTTCTTCCATGGTATCGCTCAAACGAGGCATTGTTATGATTTCTGCCATGATTAGTCGAGTTTATGTTGTATAAATGGGTAATTCTTTTGCTCATAAACAGCATCGTACATCACAGACTTTTCTGGATATGGCGATTCTTCCGCAAATTTTTCACATTCGGCTACTCTTGCTTTTATCTCTGCATCAATAGCATCTAAATCTGCCTGTGTAGCATATTTTTTATCTAAAATTATCGTCTTTACCTGCGTGATCGGATCGATTTTACGGTAATCTTCAACTTCTTGTTTGGTACGATAGTGCTGTGCATCGGACATTGAGTGGCCTCTATATCTGTAGGTTTTCATTTCTAAAAACGAAGGACCTTTTCCATCACGCGCATGTTGCATGGCTTTATCAAGTGCCTCTGCAACTGCAACAGGATCCATACCATCAACAGGACCACAAGGCATTTCATACCCTAAGCCCAATTTCCAAATTTCTTGGTGACTCGCCGTACGTGCTACTGAAGTTCCCATGGCATAGCCATTGTTTTCTACAACAAATACAACAGGCAATTCCCACAGGGTAGCTAAGTTTAAGGTCTCGTGTAAAGATCCTTGACGTACTGCTCCATCCCCCATAAAACAAAGGGTAACGGCACCCGTATTGAAGTACTTATCTCCAAAAGCCATTCCAGCCCCTAGCGGAATTTGTCCTCCAACAATTCCGTGGCCTCCATGAAAACGGTGCTCTTTCGAAAAGATATGCATAGAGCCCCCTAAACCATTGGAAGTCCCGGTGGCTTTCCCATATAATTCGGCCATTACTCTTTTGGGGTCAACGCCCATTCCTATGGGTTGTACGTGATTTCTATAGGCGGTAATCATACGATCTTTGCCCAATTCCATCGCGTGTAATGCACCAGCCAAGATGGCTTCTTGCCCATTGTACAGGTGAAGGAATCCTCTTACCTTCTGTTGTATATAAACAGCGGCAAGTTTGTCTTCAAACTTTCGCCAAAAGAGCATGTCTTTATACCAGTCGAGATAAGTTTGTTTCGTTATTTTTTTCATCCAATTTGGTGATTAGTTTTGTTGATATAGTCCTGCAAAAATACTACTTAAAATTATACCAAAAAAGTGTGCTTTGTTTTAAATAAAACAAAGCATGGCATTGTACTTTGTCAAATAAAGTTATTCTTCCTCATTTTGCAAGCCTCCATTGAGATGGAAAGTCAATGAAAATCGCAATGTATTCTCCAGTGGGTTTCTCACCTTTGAGGTTGAAAATAAATAGGAAATATCAATTTGAGTATAATTTAAAGCAAATCCAGTACCCAAGGTTAAGAATTTTCTAGATCCCTTTTGTACACTTTCATGAAAATACCCTGTTCTAAAGGCAAATGCCTCTTGAAAAACATATTCTGCCCCAATAGCCCAGGTAATTTCTTTTAGCTCTTCACTAAAGCCCCCAGGAGCGTCACTAAAAGAAGTGGTAATTCCAGATAAAAAGCTGATGTCAGGTTGTTGATACCCTAAAAAAGTTCCGTCTTCTTCATCATAAGTCGCTACGGGAGAGGGAACTAAAAGCTTATTGACTTCAAAATTTAGATGCAATTGACTATTGTCTTCTAAAAAAAGTTCCATTCCAGTCCCTAATTTTAGGTTGGTGGGAATAAAATTCTTTCGTCCTCCTTCATCGTATTTAAGGCGTGGCCCAATATTCGAAATATTAAATCCGTATCGCATTCGGCTTTCCAAGTCCAGAAAGTCAAAACGATCTCCACGATAAAAACCCGAAATATCTACCCCTAGGGTGGTTGCTGCTGTAGCATCTACATCTGTAGAAAGCTTTAAGTCTGAACGAATAAATCTTCCGGCTACAGAAAGAGAAAAATGGTCATTTAATTTTAGACCATACGATATATCGAGGGTCAACTCATTGGGGCGTTCTACCCCTTGTTGAATTATATTTCCGCCAATCAAATCATTGAATTGTATGTCCCCAAGACTAAAATATTTTAAACTGGTCCCCCAAGCACTGCGCTCAGAATTTTGTTTGTAATACGTAATGTTTGCTAAGAAAATATCATCGACAAGTTTACTTAAATAAGGAGTGTAACTGATTCCTACTCCAGTAGTGTTTTTTGCAAAAACATATTTTGAAGGGTTCCATTGTTGCGCATATACGTCAGCAGAAGTAGCTACCCCTAGCTCGCCCATCCCCGCTGCTCTAGCATCTGGAGTGATCAACAAAAAAGGGACCCCTGTGGTAATGACACGGCTATTGTTTTGTGCATGGATTTGCACAAAAAATAGCACTAAAAACACAATAAAGAGTTGCCTTAAGCCAGAGAACATCGTATTCATACATTTTACTTAACGGAAAAAAACAGAAAATCTTATACCGGAATATCGATCATTCTTTGCTTGAACGTAATAAAATGAAATTTTCCTCGTTATATTAAGGTATTATTGTGTTACCATCTATGCCCCCAAAAGTGTAGTGATGGAACATATATTTTGTAAATTGCACTAATTTTAAGTCCTATAGGGTCTAAAAAGATACATATGAAGATGAAACTATTTTCAAAAAACGTTCTATCCATCGCGCTACTAGCCTTTATTGTAACTAGTTGCGGAAAAAACAGTCAGTCCCGTGCTACAGGCTGGAGCATCAACTCAAAAAAGGGTGGATTTCAATACAATACAGATTTTGAAGATCAAGAAACTGGCCCTGGGTTGGTTTTTATTGAGGGAGGTACTTTTACCAAAGGTCAAGTTCAGGATGATGTAATGCATGACTGGAACAACACCCCCACAAGGCAACATGTAATGTCTTTTTATATTGATGAGACTGAAGTAACCAACATCATGTATATGGAATATTTGGATTGGTTAGAATTTGTTTTTCCAAAAGAAAATCTTGACTACCGCCAGATATACGAAGGAGCACTTCCCGATACCCTAGTTTGGAGAAATCAGTTGGGGTATGTTGAAGAACTCACCACAAACTATCTTCGTCACCCCGCTTATGCCGAATATCCTGTTGTTGGGGTAAACTGGTTACAGGCCGTTCAATTCGCTGAATGGCGTACCGATAGAGTAAACGAATTTATTCTTGAAAGAGAAGCTTATCTTCAAAAAGATGTACGATACGAGCAAGTAGATGCGAACAGTACCTTCAGTACGAGTGCTTACCTTAAAGTTCCCGAAACCACCTATGGCGGAAAAATAGATTCATTGGTAGGTAAAAAAGGAATCAAAAAAGTAGATACTTCTGAGGTTAAAGTTTACGCTGGAGTTGAAAAAGGGGTATTGCTTCCTTCTTACCGACTTCCTACCGAAACCGAATGGGAATATGCGGCCTTGGCCCTAATCGGCGATCGTGAGTACAACACTTATCGAGGTAAAAAGAAATACCCTTGGCAAGGAGAGTATACCCGTTCTAGCGAACGAAGAACAGAGGGAGACCAATTGGCCAACTTTAAATTAGGAAAGGGAGACTACGGCGGAATCGCAGGATGGTCTGACGACGGAGCAGACATCACCATACAAGTAAAACAATACCCTCCGAATGACTTTGGGGTGTATGATATGGCTGGAAATGTTGCCGAATGGGTATCGGATGTTTATCGTCCTATTGTAGATGATGAAGCCAGTGACTTCAACTATTACAGGGGAAATATCTACCTGAAAGAGGTCATAGGAGAAGACGGAAAAGCCGTGGTTATTTCTCCAGACCAATTGCAGTATGACACCCTACCCAACGGAAAGGTGCTTCTAAAACGTATTCCTGGACAATTAGAAAAAGTAGACATTGACGATGAAGAAACTTTTTTACGTCAAAACTTTACCAAAAGTGACAACCGAAACTACAGAGATGGAGACTTGGGCTCTACTCGAGACTATCGTTTAGGAAGCAACCCTGAATTGGATCTTGAAAAAACAGCAGACGGTCGTCCCATCACCTCTACAATGTATGATGCGCCTAGTCATAAACTGGAGTTTAAAGATGATGGAACCGTAGATTACAAACGCTCTATTGATAAAAGCAACGATCGTACTTCCCTTATAACCGATGAAGTTCGGGTCTACAAAGGAGGTTCATGGAAAGACCGTGCCTATTGGCTAGACCCTGCACAAAGAAGATACTTACCGCAGTACATTGCTACTGATTATATAGGTTTCCGATGTGCAATGACACGTTTAGGGTCTAAGAGCAAAGCAAAGAAAACAGCACGACACAAGCGAAGAGGTTAAATAAAGACAAACGAAAGGCATTTAAAAATGCCTTTTTTTTTACATGAATATCAAGGATTTACACATAAAATACCTGAACACCACTGGGGTAGTTACCGACACAAGAAAAATTCAAAAAGACTGTTTCTTTATTTGTCTGCGTGGGGCAAATTTTAATGGAAATCAGTTTGCAAAAGAAGCCTTGCAAAAAGGAGCGGCTTATGTATTGGTGGATGATAGTGCCGTTTACGAAGAAGACCACCCCCAGATGATCTGGTCAGAAAACAGCCTTGAAGCGCTTCAGCAACTTGGAAAATACCACAGAGAACAATTTTCTATTCCCATCATTGGTCTGACTGGATCAAACGGAAAAACGACAACGAAAGAATTGATTCGATCCGTGTTGGCAGAAAAGTATAAGGTTTTGGCGACGGAAGGAAATTTAAACAATCATATAGGTGTCCCCCTTACTTTGCTTCGTATAGATTCAAGTACGGAGATCGCTATTATTGAAATGGGCGCTAACCATAAAAAAGAAATTGAAAAACTGGCTGCATTAAGCCAACCCACCCACGGTTATATTACAAATTTCGGGAAAGCCCATTTAGAAGGCTTTGGGGGTATTGAAGGCGTTATTGAGGGGAAATCTGAACTGTATCTTCAATTGAAAAGGACAGGCAGCTTAGGCTTTATCAATGCCGATGATTCCCTACAAGTGGAGAAAACGAAACAACTTAAAACCATAGGATTTAGTTTTAAAAACCAAACAGCAGATTACTTCCTAGAAGGGAATGTTTTAGAAGAAGAAGAACTGGAATTGGTTTTTGAAGGCACTAAAATACATCCCAAAATTAGGGGAGAATACAATCTCACCAATATCGGCATAGCAGTCGTTATTGGAGCACACTTTAAACTAAATCCAACAGAAATCAAAAAAGGTATCGAGGGGTATGAACCCAAAAACAACCGCTCGGAATGGAGAATAACCGACACCAACCGGATTTTACTCGACGCATACAATGCAAAC
>WTJB01000163.1 GCA_011526335.1 Candidatus Arcticimaribacter sp. | reverse complement strand
GTCGTCAACACCTTTGATTTTAAATACGAGATTCACTGCAATAGAAGCCAAGATCTACGGCCCAAAATATTTGATTTTGCCCATGTCAACGCGCTAAAAATATTGATGCTTCAGCAAAAAAACATCAAGCTAGAACAATTGTTCCAAGGTTTGACTGAAGTTAAAAAATAGCTTCAGCGATGGCTTTAATGTTATCTGATTTTCCCATCGAATAATAGTGTAAGAATGGCACCCCAGCTTCTTTTAACTCCTTACTTTGCGCAATACACCACTCTATCCCTACTTGACGTACCTGAGTATTGTCTTTACAATCCAATACTGCCTTGATGAGATCGTCTGGTAAATCTACGTGAAAACGATGCGGAAGTGCATTCAATTGTTTTTTTGTGGCCAAAGGTTTTAATCCGGGTATAATGGGAACATTGATACCCGCTTCTTTGCATTTGGCTTGAAATTCAAAAAACTTTTTGTTATCAAAAAACATTTGGGTTACGATATAATCGGCTCCTGCTTCAATCTTTTTCTTTAAGAAATGTAAATCACTTTCTAAACTAGGGGCTTCCATATGCTTTTCAGGGTAGCCCGAAACTCCAATACAAAAGTCTGTTTTAGAGGTGTTTTGAATTTCTTCGTCCAGATATTTTCCTTGATTTAGATCGGTAATTTGTTCTACAAGCTCATTGGCGTAGGTATGTCCGTCTTTTTGAGGTTTAAAATACACCTCTGACTTCACCGCATCTCCACGTAGAGCGACAACATTGTCTATACCCAAGAAATCTAAATCGATTAAAAAGTTCTCAGTATCTTCTTTGGTAAATCCACCGCATAAAATATGGGGAATAGCATCTACATTGTATTTATTTTGAAGTGCAGCACAAATTCCTACGGTTCCTGGACGCTTTCGAATAACATGTTTTTCTAGTAGCCCATTTTCCAACTCTTTATAAACATACTCTTCTCTATGGTAAGTAACGTCTATAAAAGGAGGATTAAACTCCATCAACGGATCTATGGCCGAATATATAGATTCTATATTTTGACCCTTTAATGGCGGGAGTATCTCAAAGGTAAACTGCGTCTTATTTTTGGCTTTGGCAATGTGTTCTGTTACTTTCAAAATTTTTTATTTTAAGTTAGGTCTCAGCCATTTTTCGGCCTCTTCGATGGAAATATTTTTTCTTTTACTATAACTCTCTACTTGATCTTTTGTGATTTTACCTACCCCAAAATAATGTGCTTCTGGGTGGGCAAAATAATATCCTGAAACCGAAGCTGCGGGCCACATGGCTAAACTCTCCGTTAGCTTGACCCCGATATTCTCTTCTACTTGTAAGACTTTCCAAATGGTTTCCTTTTCCAAGTGGTCTGGACAGGCAGGATAGCCGGGTGCCGGACGTATACCTTTGTACTTTTCTTTTATTAAGGCATCATTGTCCAAATCTTCTTCAATGGCATAACCCCAATGCTTTTTACGAACTTCTAAATGGAGGTACTCCGCGAAAGCTTCGGCAAGACGGTCGGCCAATGCTTTTACCATGATGGCATTGTAGTCATCGTTTTCAGCTTCGTATTGTTCTGCCAATTCCTTGGTGCCAAATCCTGTAGTCACACAAAAACAGCCCATATGGTCGTTGGTATTCGTAGATTTTGGGGCGATAAAATCCGCTAAAGCCACATTGGTTTTTCCTTCTCGCTTTTTAAGTTGCTGGCGCAAGGTGATGAATTTTGCAATAGGGGTACCCTTTTCGTCTGGCGTATAAATTTCGATGTCATCTTCCTCAACGCTATTCGCTGGAAAAAGACCAAAAACAGCTTTGGCCGTTAACAATTTTTTATCCAATATTTCAGATAAAATAACTTGTGCGTCGGCAAAAAGTTCTGTGGCCTGCTCTCCTACTATTGGATCGTTTAAGATAGCGGGATAGTGTCCATGTAAATCCCAAGAGCGGAAAAAAGGACTCCAATCTATATAGGGCACAAGCGCATCCAAGTCTTGATTTTCAATGATTTGCACTCCTAATTTTTTGGGGACTGTGGGAGCAAAATTTTCCCAATCTATCTGAAACTTCTTACTTCTCGCTTCTTCAAGCGGTATATGTTCCTTGGTACTGGTACGGTCCAAAAACTTTTCGCGAAATTGCGTGTAATCTTCCTGTATGGATTGCACATAAGCAGCGGATAGTTCTTGGTGCAATAAATTCCCTACAACCGTTACAGCCCTAGAGGCATCGTTTACATGCACCACTGGGGTATCTAACTCAGGAGCTATTTTTACCGCCGTATGGGCTTTTGACGTTGTTGCCCCTCCTATAAGTAGAGGTATGTTTAGGTTTTGTCTCTTTAGTTCTTGGGCGATGTAAATCATTTCATCAAGAGAGGGGGTGATCAGACCCGATAAACCGATAACATCTACTTGCTGTTCAATGGCAGTCTGGATTATTTTTTCGGGGGGAACCATCACGCCAAGATCGACAATTTCATAGTTGTTGCACGCCAAGACCACCCCAACGATATTTTTTCCTATATCGTGAACATCTCCTTTTACCGTGGCCATAAGAATTTTTCCTGCAGCCTCTTGTTTCCCGTCTTTTTCCGCTTCTATATAGGGAAGCAAATAGGCAACGGCTTTCTTCATCACCCGAGCGGATTTTACCACCTGAGGAAGAAACATTTTACCTGCTCCAAAAAGATCGCCAACCACATTCATTCCATTCATCAAGTGCCCTTCGATGACTTCAATAGGAGCACTTACTTTTTGTCGAGCAGCCTCTACATCTTCTTCGATAAACTCATCTATTCCTTTTACCAAAGCATGCGTGATTCTAGATTGCAGATCTTCGTTTCGCCATTGTTTTACAGCTACTTTTTTGTTTTTTGTGTCTTGTACTATACTTTCTGCATAGTCCAACAATCGTTCTGTAGCGTCATCTCTACGATCCAAAAGAACATCCTCAACAAAGGTTAGAAGCTCTTGGGGAATTTCATCATACACTTCTAGCATACTCGGATTTACAATTCCCATTGTCATTCCGTGCTGAATGCCGTGATATAAAAACGCAGAATGCATCGCCTCTCTTACCGGATTATTTCCTCGGAAAGAAAATGAGACATTACTAACTCCACCACTTATGTGCGCGTGCGGTAAATTCTCTTTAATCCATTGAGTTGTTTTAAAAAAATCAACCGCATTGGTACGGTGTTCTTCCATCCCCGTGGCGACCGGAAAAACATTAGGATCAAAAATGATATCTTCAGGAGGAAACTGAACCTTCTGGGTAAGGACTTCATAAGAGCGTTTGCAAATCTCTATTCTTCTTTCTAAGGTATCGGCTTGTCCATTTTCATCAAAAGCCATGATAATCACAGCTGCACCGTACCTTCTAATGGTTTTCGCCTGAGCGATAAAATTTTCTTCCCCTTCTTTTAAGCTAATCGAGTTTACGACACATTTGCCTTGCACCACTTTTAATCCAGCCTCAATGATTTCCCATTTAGAGCTATCGATCATAATAGGTATACGAGAAATGTCTGGTTCTGCAGCGATGAGATTAAGAAAGGTAGTCATCGCCTTTACACCATCTATCATTCCCTCATCCATGTTGACATCAAGAATCTGTGCACCGCCTTCTACTTGTTCTCGTGCAACCTCTATGGCCGTGGTATAATCGCCTTGCTCAATTAAACGAAGAAATTTTCTTGATCCGGTTACATTGGTTCGTTCTCCGACGTTGACAAAATTTGTTTCAGGTGTGATAACCAAGGGTTCTAAACCAGATAAACGAAGTGGGATAAAAGTCTTTTCCATATTACTTCGAAATTTTTCTAGGCGTATATTTCTCCGCAGCTGCAGCAATCAAAGCAATGTGATCTGGAGTTGAACCGCAACAGCCGCCAATGATGTTCACTAAGTTTTCTTCTAAATACTTTTCTATAAGATCTCTCATTTCTTCCGGGGTCTGGTCATAAGCTCCGAAGGCATTAGGAAGACCTGCATTGGGATGCGCGGATATCAAGCCTTCAGTGGCTGTGGAGAGTCTTCTTAAATACGGCAACAGCTGATCTGCTCCCAAAGCACAGTTAAAACCAATACTCAACAGCGGAATATGCGAAATAGATACCACAAATGCTTCGACGGTTTGTCCAGAGAGGGTTCTTCCACTGGCATCGGTAATGGTACCGCTGACCATTACAGGAACATCCCATTGGTTTTCCTGCTTGAGTTGGTCTATGGCAAAAAGAGCGGCTTTGGCATTGAGGGTGTCAAAAACAGTTTCGACCAACAACACATCTACTCCACCTGCTACCAAGGCTTTCACTTGCGCTGCGTAAGCTTCGACCAATTGATCAAAAGTAATTGCTCTATACCCGGGATCATTGACATCCGGAGACATACTGGCCGTTCTGTTGGTTGGCCCTATAGATCCGGCAACGAATCTGGGTTTGTTTGGATCTTTCGCCGTAGTAGCATCTGCCACTTCCCGCGCTATTTTCGCCGATTGAAAATTTAATTCATACACCCAATCTTCCATCTGATAATCGGCCATACCGATAGAAGTAGATGAAAAGGTATTGGTTTCGACTATATCGGCCCCCGCATCAAAATATTTTTGATGTACGGCTTTTATTGCTTCAGGTTGCGTGATGGAAAGCATGTCATTATTTCCCTGAACGGGACAGGGATGATCTTTAAATTGAGTTCCACGAAAATCGTCCTCAGTAAAAGAATAAGCCTGCAGCATCGTTCCCATCGCGCCATCTAAAACAAGAATACGTTCGTTTAAAATTTTCTCAATTTTTGTCATACAGTCTTTAAAAGTGCTTGATTGATGTCTTCAAAAATGTCTTCAAAATGCTCTAAACCAACGGAAAGTCGAATCATTCCGTCTGTAATTCCAACCGCTAATCGATCATCTTCTGACAACTTGCTATGCGTGGTGGAAGCAGGATGAGTGATGATGGTTCTAGAGTCACCTAAATTAGAAGAAAGGGACAACCATGAAATTGCATTAATAAAATTTCGCCCAGCTTCTAATCCACCTTTTATTCCAAAAGAAATGATACTTCCTCCTTGTGACATCTGCTTTTTGGCAATCTCATATTGAGGATGCGAGGGTAAGAAAGGATATTTTACCCACTCAACTTGAGGATGTTTTTCTAAAGCCTCTGCAATCTTAAGTGCAGATGAGCAGTGACGATCAACACGTACGGGAAGTGTTTCTATACTTTTTGAAATTACCCAAGCATTGAAAGGAGATAGTGAAGAACCTGTATTACGGGCAAAAAGATAAATTTCTCTTATGAGTTCTTTTTTTCCCACGGTAACTCCACCCAAAACGCGCCCTTGTCCATCCATTAGTTTTGTAGCCGAATGTATCACTAGATCCGCTCCAAATTTTATGGGTTGCTGTAGATAAGGAGTGGCAAAACAGTTGTCAATAACCAAAAGGAGATTGTGTTTTTTTGCAAGTTTTCCCAAATACGCTAAATCCAAGACATCTACACCAGGATTGGTAGGCGTCTCTGCATATAAAATTTTTGTGTTGGGTTGAATCAAGTCTTCAATTTCCGCTGGGTTTTCTACCTTAAAGTAAGAAGTACTGATATTCCATTTAGGTAAATACTTGGTAAATAAGGTATGGGTAGATCCAAATACCGATCGTGCAGACACAATGTGGTCTCCACTATCTAAAAGTGCCGCAAAAGTTCCAAAAACGGCAGCCATTCCCGTTGCAAATGCTACTCCATCCTCAGCGGCTTCCATTTGCGCAACTTTAGTAATAAATTCTGAGGTATTAGGATTTGTGAAACGAGAATAAATATTTCTTTCCTTTTCTTCTGCAAAAGAGGCACGCATATCTTCCGCATCCTCAAAAACAAAACTAGACGTCAGATGTAAAGGTGTAGAATGTTCTAAAAACGAAGAACGCTCCATTTGCGTTCGTATCGCTTTGGTTTCTAGTTTATGGCTCATACCGGGGTTCCGTTTAGAATTATTTTAAATTGAATGTCCGCAACACTGTCTATCATTTTTGAAACAGAACAATATTTTTCATACGACAATTTAGCTGCACGGTTTGCTTTTTCTGGTGTAATATCCTCTCCCTCTAAGTGAATGGTGATGTCTATGGTATGAAAAAGAGCAGGAACCTCTCCTTCTTTACGTAGACCGTGAACTTCCATTTTTAACGCAGTTGGAT
>WTJB01000225.1 GCA_011526335.1 Candidatus Arcticimaribacter sp. | reverse complement strand
GACCCAAAAATTATCTTTCGCTTTTAGTCAATCGCGCCTCTATGACAGGAATGGTTGTGCTAGACTATGCCCCCAAATATGGAATGGCCATGAAAGAAATGGCGGGGTGGATGCAAGAAGGTAAACTAAAAAGCAAAGAAGACATTTATGAAGGCATAGAAAACTTTAGAACTACTTTTTTACGCCTTTTTAATGGGGACAAAATGGGGAAATTGGTCCTAAAAGTCTAACTAAAAATACTTCTTGTTTTTTCCATTTTGTTAGTAACATTTTTAGGTTTACTTAAACAAAAAAGTGTACTTCAAAATCACTATATGCTGATAATCAGTTTTTTATTTCTTTTGAAAAACATCTTTTTTTCAGTTGAAACATGGTGCATTTCTACCGTGTTTTCTGTGTACAACTTTCTGCACTGGATTTAAAATTAAGGAGATAAGGCTGTAACTTTGAGACATAAACCTTAAAGGTTCAGCTTATGAAAATAGAATTATTTTTAATTCAGTTTTTAATGCTTGGTCTTGCAGCTTTAATTCTATTATTGAATAGAAGGATGCTGTCGAAAAGTAGCTCGCTTACTTTTTTTAAGAAAAAATAATTTTTAGTTTAAGTGTTTTAGAAGAGTGTAGGTTTCCTACACTCTTTTTTTGTTTTTTTGTACCATGAAATCAAAACATTTACTCTCCCTTTTTAGTTTTTTCTTTCTTTCTTTGAGCTGGGCTCAAATACAACGCGTTGAACCCCCCTATTGGTGGGCCAATATGGAAAATCCCAGCCTAGAGGTCTTGGTCTATGGAAATCATATTTCCGAATACACCATTAGCCCTGAAAAACACCCTTTTCTCCGCGATATCAAAAAAGTAAACAACCCTAACTACCTTTTTCTAGAACTCGACTTGTCTGATCAAAGACCGGACACAATTGTCATTGAATTTCAACATGCAGAAAAGTCAAGTATCGTATATGATTACCCCATTCTAAAAAGAGAAAACGGAAGTCGAGAACGAAAAAGTTTTGATGCCAGTGATGTCATTTATCTGCTTATGCCCGACCGTTTTGCCAACGGAAATCTCAGCAACGATAGTGTAGAAGAAATGACCGATAAATACAACCGTACTGACAAAGACGGACGTCATGGTGGCGATATACAAGGCATCATCGATCATGTAGATTATATCCACAACTTAGGCGCTACAGCCATCTGGTCTACGCCCCTTTGCGAGGATAATGATGCCCAAGTATCCTATCATACCTATGCGCAGAGCGACCTTTATCGTATCGACCCCCGTTACGGCACCCATGACGATTATAAAAACCTAGCCGAAGCGCTTCATCAACGAGACATGCATTTGATCATGGATTATGTAACCAACCATTGGGGAATAGAGCATTGGATGGTTAAAGACTTGCCCATGCCAGATTGGATTCATCAATTTCCTAGCTATCAAAACACCAACCATAGAAAAGAAATTTTTTCTGATCCTTATGCCGCCAAAAAAGATTATGACATCTTGACCCAAGGCTGGTTTGTTCCTACGATGCCAGACCTTAATCAATCTAACCCTTTTGTTCTTCGGTATTTAACGCAGAATGCCATCTGGTGGATAGAAAGTACAGGACTAGACGGTTTTCGGGTAGACACTTACCCCTACAATGACCCTTTACCTATGGTGCAATGGGTTGAAGCAATAAAAGCCGAATATCCCTATTTCAATATTGTGGGCGAAGGATGGATGCACAACACCATCCATACCTCCTATTGGCAAGAAAACAGTGCCATTGCGGCCCTAAATGACTTTAATTCTGGCCTTCCTGCTGTCATGGATTTTCCTCTGACCGATGCCCTCACCGTTGCTTTTAATGAAAATAATAGCTACTGGGAATCCGGGACAACACGCTTTTACAAAAACTTTCAAAACGACTTTTTATACCCCAATATCCACAATGTTCTTGTCTTTGCAGAAAATCACGATACCCAAAGGATAAATGAAATTTACCCTGATATTCAAGAATACAAACAGCTCATGACAGTCTTGATGACCATCCGGGGGATTCCACAAATTTATTACGGAAGCGAAATAGGAATGCGCGGGAAAAAATCGGAAGGCGATGGCGACATTCGTCGAGATTTCCCAGGCGGGTGGCCAGGAGATCCTCAAAATGCTTTTGATCCTAGCCAGCAAACAAAACAACAAAAGGCTTATTTCTCCTTCACTCAAAAGCTATTGCAGTGGCGTAAAAACAAGACGGTCATCCACAGCGGAAAAACCTTACACTATATCCCAGAAAATGATGTGTATGTCTATTTTCGATACAATGAAGAAGAACGTGTTATGGTCATCATCAACAACAATAAAGAGGACCAATCGCTTCGTTTAGATCGCTTTTCTGAAGGCATACAGCAAAATACTTCCGCCTATGATGTGCTCAATACGACTACTTTTACCTTAGAAGAAACGCTTGAGGTTCAGGGACAATCAAGTCTGATTTTGGAGTTGCGTTAATTTCCAATAAGCATTAATTCTGTTTGACGCTTATTGACATATTCAAATCCGTCTGGACCAAAATACCCTGCCTCTTCCAGCATGACACGAATGTCCTTTTTCCATACCTCTAAGTAAACCTTTGCGTTTAATTCTATCGCATATACTGTTCGGGGCTGCAGGGGATGATCTCCCGAACCTGGGACACCCTCTTGTGCATCCCACATGCCAAAAGTAGTCCCTGCCGAATGCCCATAAAGGCCTAATGGGTGGGTATATATTTGGGGGCGCAATCCTGCTTTTTTGGCCTGTGATAAAGCCAAGGCCAAGGTTTCATTTCCGGTTCGTCCCGCTTTAAAATTATCGGTCAAATGATCCTGGACGGCATTGCCCTGTGCCAAAGCTTCTACAAGAAAAGCGGGGGCTTGGTCTTCTCCCCGTTTCAGCACATAGGCCAGTTCTTGACAGTCTGTGTTGAGGCCGAGATATGTTATGCCAAAATCGCAATGCACTAAATCTCCGGGTTGAATGATATCAAACTTAGACTTATTGTCAAAGGCATAGAGATCACTCGCTCCCGTTCGTTGAACATCTACGGTAGGATGAAACCAGGTTTTTAAGCCCAATGCGGCTACTTTTTCACGCATCCACCAAACGACATCGTCTGTTGTTGTTGCGCCGGGTGTAATCACTTGTGTAGAAAAAGCCTCTTGAATAATGTTATGTGTGATTTCTACCAATTGGTTATAGAGGACCATTTCTTTTTCGGTTCGGGTCTCTATCCAGTTGACCGCTAGATTTTGGGCAGACACCATTCGGTCTTGAAACTTCTGTGGCAAAACCCCCTTGAGTGCTTCATAATCCGTAAGCACTAAACCATCGGCTAGGGCAAAATCTTCTGACCTATTGATTCCAATGGTTTCTGGATCTTGGGCAATGATATAATCGGCCAAGGCTTGCCATTGATTGGGTTGCTTTTCTTTATCCCAGATAGAGGGGACAAGATTTCCAAAAGGATAACGGGTAATGGCCACACGTTCTACGGTCCCATTGGATTTATTTTTACTAAAAACCAATATGGTTCTTCGTCTAGCATTTAACCAGGTGGGGGGCAGCATGGTCTTTACCACAGGATCTTCATTGTATTCGCGGGTAATAAGCACCCACATATCAATGTTGTTTTTCTTCATCAAGGCAGGAAGCAAAACATCAAAGCGTTCTTGTTGAATTTCTTCCATCAACAGCGCCCTTTCTTTTAAGGGTAAAATATGTTGTGCCGAAAGGCTTGTCCAACAAAAAAGAAGTAGGAGTAAATTGCTTACATTTTTCATGCTTAATCTAATTTTGGTGGGCCCGGAAGGATACGCGGGTCATAGGTTTCGTTTGTTTTATTTTCTTTGAAATCTTTTTTGACCGCCGCAACAAGCTTAGGGTTTTGGTAAAGATCTACCATAGTCATGGCCAATGCTTTTGCTGCATACAGCATGCCTTTGTGGCCAATAGACATTCCTGTACAGGCAACAACGGCCCAAGAATGCCAAGGCCCTCCGCTGGCTGCAACGGTTGCAGACATTCTTATGGTCGGTACAATCTGGCTAACATCCCCCACATCGGTAGACCCCCCTTGTGCGGGTAAGGTTTCGCGTAAAGGATGAACACTACCATCGATCCCTACTTGAGGTTTACCCGTTTCTTTTAAAATGGTATTGGCATAGTCCACCTCATCTTGGGTGTAGGTAATCTCACCGAGGGTTTCAAGATTTTTTTGTAGCGCCTCTGCTCCTGTTCTGTTGACTTGTATTTCATAAATCCCTGAGATCAACTCCATTTCATAAGTGACGCCTGTCATAAGGGCTGCCCCTTCAGCAATTTTTTGAGCGCGTTCGTAAAGTACATCTACTTTTTCCCGATTGTTTTCACGTAAACGCGTCCATATTTGAGCATAATCGGGAACCACGTTGACCACATCCCCCGCTTTCTCGATCTGATAGTGAATACGCGATGTAGGTAAAATATGCTCCCGATAATAATTTAAACCCGTGGTGTATAATTCCATCGCATCCACAGCACTTCGCCCATTCCAAGGGTCAGAAGAAGCATGAGATGAACTTCCATAAAACTTTACACGAAAATCCACCAAAGCCTTACTGCTTTGTGTTCCGGCTTCATTGGTATCCCCAGGATGCCAGTCCATACATACATCGAGTTGATCAAAAACCCCAGCTCTAGCCATCCAAACTTTAGCAAATATGGTTTCTTCAGCAGGGGTTCCGTAAAAGATAACCGTGCCTTTGATGTTTCCTTTTTCGATTTGTTCTTTAATGGCAATAGCCGCCCCTAAACTAGCCGTTCCAAAAAGATTATGCCCACAGCCATGACCGGCTCCTCCTGGAATGCGAGCTTCCCGAGTTGGTTGTCTTTTTTGCGATATTCCTGCATTGGCATCGAATTCTCCTAGTATTCCAATCACCGGACTTCCACTACCGTACTTGGCCATAAAAGCAGTCGATATACCCGCAATATTCTCGGTAAGGATAAATCCATTGGCTACGGCCATATCTTTAAGGTATTGTGATGATTTAAATTCTTCTAAAGAAGTTTCTGCAGCTTCCCAGATGGCATCACTGGTTTCTATCATCTTGGCCGCATGTTGATCAACAGAAGATTGCACTGCTTGCTTTAAGGCTTTTGTTGATTGGGCCGAAAGGACAAAGGTACTCCCCAGTAAAACAAGGGAAAAAAGAAGGGATCTTGTATACATAATCTTGATTTTTATCTTTCTTAAATGTACCAATTAATTTTTTGTAAATTCATGCTTCAAACTCTATTATGATGAAAAGAACATCCTTCTCCTATACACAGATTGCGCTGCTTTGCATGTCCCTAGTCTTCGTTAGTCCAACTGCCTTTGGACAGCGAAAGAAAAAGAAAGAGAAAACCGCTGAAATCAACTCAGCGCTCTACAGTTCGGTTAAGTACAGAGAACTGGGCCCTTTTCGCGGGGGACGTTCCGCTGCCGTAACAGGGGTTCCTGGGCAACCTGATCTCTTCTATTTTGGCGCAACCGGGGGTGGCGTTTGGAAAACAACCGACGGAGGAGAAACCTATAAAAATATTTCTGATGGTTATTTTGGTGGAAGCATTGGCGCAATTGCCGTAGCTAAAAGTGATCCCAATGTCATTTATGTCGGAGGGGGAGAAGTTACCGTTCGCGGTAATGTTTCTTCTGGAAACGGCGTATGGAAATCTGTTGATGCAGGAAAAAGTTGGACCTATGCGGGCTTACCCAAGTCAAGACATATTCCTAGAATCGTTATTGATCCCCACAATCCCGATATCGTTTATGCCGCTGTTTTAGGAAATATCTATACCCCAACCCAAGAACGAGGGGTCTATAAAAGTACCGATGGAGGAAAATCATGGAAAAAGATCCTTTTTGCGCATCCCCAAGCCGGTGCGGTAGAATTGGTCATGGATCCTACCAATCCCCGAAACCTCTATGCCTCTACCTGGTGGCTACAACGCACCCCCTACAGTTTGAGTAGCGGTGGACCCGGTTCGGCACTTTGGAAAAGTACAGATAGTGGGGCTACATGGAAAAAAATAAGCGATCATAAAGGGTATCCGCAAGGGACTTTGGGCATCATCGGCGTTACCGTATCGCCCGTAAATCCAGATCGCGTGTGGTCTATTGTAGAACATAAAGAAAAAGGAGGGGTTTACCGTTCGGATGACGGAGGAGAAAGTTGGGCCTATGTAAATGAT
>WTJB01000244.1 GCA_011526335.1 Candidatus Arcticimaribacter sp. | reverse complement strand
ATCAATCAGATGATCTGCGCATTTAATCAAATCCATGTTGTGTTCTACAACAACCAGGCTGTGGCCTTTATCTAAAAGGGAGTTAAAGGCTTTTATCAGCTTTTGAATATCATGAAAATGCAAACCTGTGGTCGGTTCGTCAAAAATGAAAAGAATTTTATTTTTTTGCTCCCCTTTACCAATAAAGGAAGCCAATTTTATCCGTTGTGCTTCCCCTCCCGATAGGGTCGCAGAAGATTGTCCTAAGGAAACATAGCCCAGTCCTACTTCTTGCAAGGGTTTTAGTTTTTTGACCAATTTGACTTCATTGTGTTCTTCGAACATGGCTATGGCATCATCTACCGTCATGTCCAACAATTGGTCTATAGAAACCCCATGAAACAAAACTTCACGCACCTCTTTCTTAAATCGTTTTCCGTTGCATTGCTCACAGGGTAAAACGACATCGGCCATAAACTGCATTTCTATGGTTACGGTACCTTCTCCTTTACACGAATCACAGCGGCCTCCATCTACATTGAATGAAAAGTGCTTGGGCTGATAATTTCTCACCCTAGCCAGCTTTTGTTTCGCATATAGGGTACGGATATCATCATAGGCTTTGATGTAGGTTACGGGGTTTGATCGTGAGGACCTCCCGATGGGATTTTGATCGATAAACTCCAAGTATTTGATGTCTTCAAAATGTCCTTCTAAACCACTAAATTGACCGGGTTTTTCCACAAATACATCCAGCTGTCTTTGCAAGGCGGGGTAGAGTATTTTTTTGACGAGTGTACTTTTTCCACTTCCCGAAACGCCACTGATAACGGTTAACGTATTTAAAGGGATATTGACATCAATGTTTTTGAGGTTGTTTTCTCTTGCTCCTTTGATCAAGATATTGCCTTTTCCTTTTCGTCTTTTTTTAGGGACTAAGATGCTTTTTTCCCCTTTTAGGTAATCCGCCGTTAAGGTATTTTGTTTGATAATTTCACTTAGATTACCTGAGCCAACAACATTGCCTCCGAGACTTCCTGCTTCGGGTCCCATATCAATAATATAGTCTGCTGCCTGCATGATATCTTCATCATGTTCAACGACGATAACGGTATTGCCTAATGCTTTGAGTTGTTTTAAAATACCTATAAGGCGTTCATTGTCTTTGGAATGCAACCCGATACTGGGTTCGTCTAAAATGTACATAGACCCTACAAGGCTACTCCCCAAAGAGGTAGCTAAATTGATGCGTTGCGACTCTCCTCCAGAAAGTGTGTTTGACTTTCGGTTCAGGGTCAAATAGCCCAATCCAACATCTTGAATAAATTGAAGCCGGGTTTTGATTTCTTTTAACAATCGTTCCGCGATGGCAGTGTCATGATCCGAAAGCTCTAATTCATTAAAGAACATTGCGAGATCTTCTAACGATATGTCCAAAAGGTCTGGAAGGTTTTTTCCTCCAATTTTTACATAGCTGGCTTCTGGACGTAAACGCTTCCCTTCACAGTCCGTACACTTGGTTTTTCCTCTATAGCGGGACAATAAAACCCGATTTTGAATTTTATAATTCTTGGCTTCCAGTTTTTTAAAAAAACTGTTTAATCCTTTAAAATAGGCATTCCCGGTCCAGAGGAGTTTTTTGTCTTCTTCAGACAACTCAAAGTAGGGTTTGTGTAAGGGGAAATCAAATTTATAGGCGTTGTTGACTAAATCTCTATAGTATTTTTTAAATCCTTCGCCACGCCACGGCACTATGGCTTCTTCATAAACCGATAAAGCGGTATTGGAGATGACCAATTCCGGATCTATGCCTACGATATCGCCATATCCTTCACAGGTCTTACAGGCACCAAAAGGATTGTTGAAGCTAAACAGATGCACATTCGGTTCCAAAAACACCTGCCCGTCTGCTTCAAACGTATTGGAGAACTGTGTGTTTTTTTCTGTGCTTAAGTCCACCAGACTACAGCGGCCTTTTCCTTCAAAAAAAGCAACATCCACACTATCAGACAGTCTGTTTTTAAAATCTTCATCGTCTTTTTTGACCACAATACGTTCAACGATCAAATCAAAGGTCTTGGGAATATCCTCCATATCCTCTTTTATCCGAAGGGTTTTGCCTTCGGCGTAAATACGAGCAAAGCCCTGTTGAACCAAAATATTGATCAGCTCTTTTGGTTTTCTTTTTTGGGCATTCTCTATAGGCGCCAACAGCAACAGCTTGCTTCCTTCTTCAAAAGAGAGTATTGTATCGACAACATCAGACACATTGTCTTTCTTCACTAGGGTGTTGGAAGTGGGGGAGTAGGTTTTTCCTATTCTAGCGAAAAGGAGTTTGAGGTAGTCGTAAATTTCTGTTTTGGTGCCTACGGTAGACCTCGGATTAACACTGTTTACTTTTTGCTCTACCGCTATGGCTGGGGCTATGCCCTTTATTTGCTCTACTTTAGGTTTGTTTAAACGACCCATAAACTGTCGTGCATAAGAAGATAAACTTTCTACATAACGACGCTGCCCTTCTGCATAGAGGGTATCAAAAGCAAGCGATGATTTTCCAGACCCGGAGAGACCTGTAATCACCGTTAAGCTATTGCGCTGAATGGCTACATCTATATTTTTAAGATTGTGCAGCTTGGCGCCTAATATAAGGATGTGGTCTTTCGGATCTAATGCACGAACGTTCTTCATATCTAAAAATAGAAGCCTTAAATATACGATTTAATGTTTTCTTACGTTTTGTTATCTGGTTAATTGTGTTTAATT
The DNA here is from genome assembly GCA_011526335.1 of Candidatus Arcticimaribacter sp. GTDB lineage: Bacteria > Bacteroidota > Bacteroidia > Flavobacteriales > Flavobacteriaceae > Arcticimaribacter. Next base: position 3,530 of record WTJB01000244.1, on the reverse strand, counting down.
TTTTGTTGTTACCCAAATAGTTGTATATTTGATATATACAAACAATCGCCTATAGTACAATTTTACTTTTAATTTTTAGTGTAACTCCCACGTTTTAAGTGGTTTAAAAGTAAATTGTATGTCACATTCTTACGATCAGGCCGATGACTCTTTCTTAGTTTCAGAATACATAAACGGAAGCGAACGCGCTTTAGAAGTCCTCATTTTACGTCATAAGATGAAAATTTTTAATTTCATCAATTCTAAGGTCATGGACAGAGATACAGCAGAAGATATCTTTCAAGATACTTTCATCAAAGTGATCAAAACCTTGAAACGTGGCGTTTATAACGAAGAAGGAAAGTTTTTGCCTTGGGTTATGCGTATAGCGCATAATTTGGTTATTGATTTTTTCAGAAAAAGCAACCGCATTTCTGTCTTTGAAAACAGAGACGAATTTGACATCTTTCAACTCATTTCGGACGACATGCCCAATATGGAGGGAGAAATGATCGATCGTCAAGTCGTAAACGATTTACAAAAGCTTATCGTAGAATTGCCCGAAGATCAGAAAGAAGTGTTGACCATGCGTATGTACAAAGACATGAGCTTTAAAGAGATTGCCGAGTCTACTGGGGTGAGTATCAATACAGCACTAGGACGTATGCGTTACGCCATCATTAATTTGCGAAAATTGATTGAGGATCATCAAATAATTCTTACTGCTTAATATACTTTTTTGGGTTTGCTTGCGTTATAGGAAAGTAACGTAAGTATATGGAGCAATTTTACCCAAAAAAGAATAACGAAACACAAGACCAAGAAGGTCCTAGTGACCTTACCATCAAACGTATTCTAGCTTTTTCTAAAGCGATTAGCTCTCACAACAAAAAAACGGAGGCTGAGGAGAAAAAGAAATCCTCTAAAAATTAAGCCTTCTTCTTGTAGTATTGCTGTATAACACTCTTTCTTCCGATTTTCAGCGTAATCGGGTCATTTTCTAAGACCCATCCCCGCGCAGGGCAATATTCTCTTCCATACCAAATAATTTGCAAGTGCAAATCATTCCAAAGTGCTTTGGGAAATAGTCTTTTGGCGTCTTTTTCGGTTTGCTTTACAGACGATCCATTCGAAAAGCCCCAGCGGTACAATAATCGATGGATATGTGTATCTACCGGAAAAGCGGGAATTCCAAAAGCTTGGGACAGAACCACGCCAGCGGTTTTATGCCCTACGGCAGGTAAGGCTTCCAATTCCTCAAAGGTTTTGGGGACCTGACCCTCGTGTTTCTCCAATAGGATATGGGATAAGCCATGAATGCCTTTTGATTTCATGGGCGATAATCCCACGGGACGAATGATGTCTCGGATTTCTTCAACGCTTAATTTCACCATTTCCTCTGGCGTATTGGCCCGCGAAAAAAGCTTGGGCGTAATTTGATTGACCCGCACATCTGTGCTTTGGGCAGACAACAGTACAGCAATCAATAAAGTATAAGGATCAGTATGATCTAAAGGGATGGGAATTTCGGGATAAAGCTCTTGTAAAGTGGCTATGGCAAAGGCTACTTTTTCTTGTTTGGTCATTTTTCCTTTTCTTTTTCGTACTCTGTGATAGAGTTCGTAAATTAGAAAAAAAATACGTTATGAATACACTTAAAGTGGGAGATTCCGTCCCCTCATTTGCTGTCAAAGATCAGCACGGTAAACTCAGATCCCTATCGGACTACTCAGGACAAAAACTAGTCGTCTTTTTTTACCCAAAAGCCAACACACCGGGCTGTACAGCCGAAGCTTGTGATCTTAGAGATCATTACAAAGACCTTACCGCTGCAGGTTATGCCTTACTTGGGGTCAGTGCTGACAGTGAAAAAAAACAATTGAATTTTTCGAACAAATACGAATTTCCATTTCCCCTTTTAGCCGATGAGGATAAAGAAGTTATTGAAGCCTTTGGGGTTTGGGGATTAAAAAAGTTTATGGGAAAAGAATATGATGGCATCCACAGGAAAACTTTTATCATTGATGAAAATGGGGTGGTCATTCGAGTCATTGACAAGGTGAAAACCAAAACCCATGCAGCGCAGATTTTGGAAGAATAGCCTTAGCCTTTTTCCTGCAATTCCTCCCAAAGGCGTTTTACGGTAAGGTCACCATATCCATAGTGTGCCTCAGTACGTTGGAATTCCTGGTATATTGTACCAAAATGTGAAGTATTGAGCTCATGTTGTATGGCTTTAAGGCGTTCTAGCGGACGCCCCAAATGGCCTTTGGTAGGTAAGCGTTCGGAATGGGCTTGAACCGCATTTTGGACAAAAGGATAGGCTAATTCTTCAGCTATCCTAGCCAGTTGTGTCACCTCATTGTTTTGATAAGCTTCCCAAAGGGTTTTCCATAACTTTATATTGGTCAATGGGATAGCCTCTTTAAAACATTGCTTGAGCTCTTTTGAATTTAACCTTCCAAAACTGTAGGGGGAAAATGCTAAGGGGCGAACCAAAAAAATCGACGTTGTTTTCCCGATTTCGCACAATCTATGAAGGCTATACCACAAATTGACTTGGCAAAACAGATCATCTTCAAACCAAAGAAAGAGGGGAGAAGCGTTTGGAATCGCTTTCAATTTTTCTAATTCAGTGAGGAACACCTCATGGTATTCTTCTCTGCCTTTAGCCCCATAGTGTTGGCTTAGAAAAAGGATCCGTTTTTCAAAAAAAGTACTTTCTACTTTAGCCTCCACGGGGCCGTCGACCAGACACTCGCGAAAGACAATGGTTTTCCCCGTTATTTTAGCGGGGAATTGTTCTTTTAGTGCGTCTCCATTCAAAAGATGATACAGCTGTTCCACACCACTAAAATAGCAGATTTAATCGTTTTCCAACCTGAATAAGCGAAAAGCATGAAATGCCGAAGTTTAGGGCAAATCTATTTTTCTATCTGCTCGAATTTCGCCGATATGATAGTGTGCAATGATTTTTGAAATCTTATTGTTAGCGATATAATGCCACTCACTCACCTCGAGTTGAAAACTCCCTTGACGTGCCGTATAATGAATACAGGCTGAACTTTGATGCGTAAAATCTGCTATTTTTGTTTCCACAATTTTATGCTGCTTAAAGGTTCCATCTATAAACCGAACAGCACCAGGTCCAACGCCAAATTCTTTACTGGCTTTATCCGCAGCCGCAATGAGCTTAGGGTGGGTAGATAAGTTTAAGTAGTTATTCGCGTTGATCCGAATGAATTCTTTTCGCTCTCCATTTATTTCATAGCGGGGTCCTTTTTTCCTTTTGCTGGACGGTAAGCTGTGATGATACGTTCTTTGGGTTTTGCATACCCTTGAACACTCAGTTCTTGCATTTCTTTGACCAGACTTTTATTTAATTTTAGTAGGCTCATGATTTTATTTTTAGGTGATATAGCATGTCGCTGACCATTTCTTCTAGGGAAAATTCAGCTTTCCATCCCCAATCTTTTCGTGCCGCCTCATCCGCTACACTATTGGGCCAACTATCGGCAATGGCTTGTCTTTTGGGATCAATTTGGTAATCG
>WTJB01000189.1:2798-6288 GCA_011526335.1 Candidatus Arcticimaribacter sp. | reverse complement strand
GACAAAAAATGATGCGATGACCAATGGTATTTTGGATTATATGCAAGCAGAAAATATAGGGGCTATGGCCTGGAGTCCTTTAGGTTCTTATTTTAAATCTGTAGACGAAAAGCAGAAAAGACTCCAACCTCTAATGCAAGAACTGGGGGAGAAATATTCCTTGGAAGAAGATCAATTGCTACTGACATGGTTGTTGCAACATCCTGCAAAAATTTATCCTGTGGTTGGAACCACCTCTAGCAAACGAATCGAAAAGGCCGTAGAGGCCACAAAATACACTTTAGACATACAAGACTGGTTTTTACTGTACGAAGCCAGTAACGGACATCAAGTCGCCTAACTATGGAAAAAACAATATTGATTACCGGAGCCACCAGTGGCATAGGAAAAGCCACTGCGGAAATTTTTGCACAACAGGGTGCTCGACTTATTCTTTGTGGCCGAAGAGAAGAACGACTAAAAACCCTTCAAAAAGAACTGGACACCCCATGCCATACACTTTGTTTTGACGTTCGAGACCGTCAAGGGGTCTTTAGCGCTATAGAAAGCCTGCCTTCGGAATGGAAAACGATAGACGTACTGTTAAACAATGCCGGTAATGCGCACGGACTGGACCCTGTAGAAAAGGCGAGTTTAGACGATTGGGATGCTATGATCGACAGCAACGTCAAAGGGCTAATGTATGTCACCAAAGCTGTTTTGCCTCAAATGGTAGAACGAAAAAAGGGGCACATCATCAACCTGGGGTCTATTGCTGGGATAGAGGTTTACCCGAAAGGGAATGTTTATTGTGCCAGCAAATATGCCGTAGATGCTTTTACCCAAGGACTTAGAATCGACTTAAATCCGTATAATATCCGGGTAAGTGCCATCCATCCCGGACTGGTGGAAACAGAATTTTCTGAAGTACGATTTAAAGGAGATACCCAAAGGGCTGCACAAGTCTATGCTACTTTAGATGCACTTCAAGCAGAGGATGTCGCCGATGCTATTTTATATATGACGCAGTGTCCCCCTCATGTCACCGTAGCCGATCTTACGCTACTGCCTACAGCTCAGGCCAATGCAACAATTATTAATCGTAAAGAATGATCAACAAACGTCTTTTGGTCAAAGCGCTTTTGGCGCATAACGATGAAAATAGCTTTTATGATAAAAAGCTAAAAATCAGTTTAGGATCAAAAGAAGGCAAAGGAAAGTTCTTAAAACACATCTGTGCCCTATCCAACTCCAACCCCAAAAACAACGCTTATATTGTCATTGGGGTTGAGGACAAAAACAATAAAATTGTAGGGGTTGATTTTTTTGATGACAGCAAAATCCAAAACCTAATCAATGCCTACCTAACGCACCCCCCGTTTGTTCTTTATGAAAATATCCCTTTCCCCCACCTGCCGGAAGGAAAGGTGGTAGGCTTGGTCACTATTCGCCCAACAGACAAAGTCACTTCGCTCAAAAAGAATATCTGGAAATACTATGGCGGTAATGTCTTTTACCGGGAAGGAAGCATGTCTGTCCCGCAGGTATTTGACATGAAGATAAATCACGAAAATCCACGTATTGTCAAGCGTATCGAAAAACACGCCCAAAACAATATACAGTTGACCCTAGAAGGGGTGTTGGATTTTATGGACAAGCATAAAGGAGACCTCACTACACAGTATAAAGTATTTAAAGAATCTTTTGTGGTTTGTTGGTCAGGGTTAAAAAAACAAGGGAAAAAGCGCACGTACTTTTCACGGGTAGATATAGAATTGATCAACGAGCAAGTCAAACTGTTTTACTCGGCCCTAGACGAAGTAGAAATTTCATATACCGAAAAAGAATTTATCATCACAGAATACATTCAACTGGGGCTGCAACAAGAAATCAAGTTTTATCCTTTAGAAGAAGTCCGTATTGCTTTTTTGGACAATGGAAATTATTCCTTAAGCAGTCATTTGCTTTTTATTCCTCCACAATGGGACAAAAAAATACTCCTCCACTTAATGAATACAAGCACCTTCATTCTTCAAAAACTGAAAGGAAACGCTACTTTGACCAAAAGTGAACATCAAGAAATTCCTAGAATATGTTCTTATTTAATGATTTGTATTTTAAATGATATTCCAAAAGCAAAGGCGGAATTTGAAGCCGCAAAGCCCCTATTTAAAAACCTGGGCGAAGCACTTTACCAAACCTATAAAGACGCACAACGGGTGTTGCGTAAGGTTAAGTATAATTAATTTTCTATCTTGGAAAAATTAAATCCTACTTGTTATGCCAAAAATGAATATAAACCGGTCCCTAATCATTGATGCACCATCAGAAAAAATCTTTGCTGTGCTTAACAACCTCAACCATTGGGAAAAATGGTCTCCATGGGTAATTGCTGAGCCTGATGCTCACATAGATGTAGCTGCTGACGGAAAGTATCATGAGTGGGAAGGAAATGTTATCGGTTCAGGAAACCTAAAAATTGTAGATGAAAAGGAAAACGCCTACATAAAAATGGACTTAACGTTTCTAAAACCTTGGAAATCTCAAGCAACGACTGAGCTAATTCTTCATCCTCAGGGCGAAAAAACCCTAGTGGTTTGGAAAATGCAAAGTAGTTTGCCTTTCTTTTTGTTTTGGATGAAAAAACAAATGGAAATTTTTGTAGGAATGGATTATGACCGCGGGCTTGGCCTTTTAAAAGATTTGATTGAAACGGGGAAGACCAATTGTTCACTTGATTTTCAAGGCGAAAAAGAGTATCCTGCACTGCAGTACATTGGCGTCAAAACCCAGTGCCCTTTTGATGAAATAGGGCCTCATATGGAAAAAGATTTTACACGCCTTATGGCCTATATCATGCCCAAACATGCCGAAAAGATCAATGGGCCTGCCGTTTCTATATACCATAAAGCCGACCCTGTCAAAAACAAAGTAGTTTATACGGCTGGAGTTCCGCTAAGCGAAATCCCAAAAGATCTCCCCGAAGGAATCATTGTAGGCAATGTTCCTGCCACCAAGGGATACAGCATTAAACATACCGGACCCTATCGTCATATCGGCAATGCATGGTCAGCGGGGATGATGCACCAAAGAGGAAAAGTTTTTAAAAGCAAGCGCACCCCACCCCCTATGGAATTGATGCACAACAGCCCTAAAAACACCCCAGAAAATGATTTGGTATCAGAAATTGTTTTCCCGTGTAAATAAAACTACTCTAGGGGCTGATCAACGATGAAGAAATCATCAAGTTCAAAGGTGCCGTCATTTGACGTTTTGCCGCTTCCCTCATAACGAAATCCTATCCTAAAACCCGATGGGAAGTCGGATAAGGAAATGGGACCGGAATCTATCCATTTATCCGGATCGTCTCCTCTGTTGGCAATTCTTGCTGCTACGGGCACCCATGATGTGGCTGTAAATTCTGCCTCAATGCTTGGAGCTACCCATACACTCAGTGTACTGGAATCCGCAAAATGAACCGAACTCCTAAAGGTCAGTACCGGATGGTCTA
>WTJB01000189.1:0-2698 GCA_011526335.1 Candidatus Arcticimaribacter sp. | reverse complement strand
TATACCCAAGGAAAAGGAAGTTTGGCCTTCAGAGACCGTTGGTTTCTTTTTGACCAAATGCTTTTTTCTCAGCAGTGGTTTACTTCTGATCAGCTTTTTTGGATAGCGAGTAAAATCTATCGTTCGTCAGAACTCTATACCCCCAATGGGCGTTATAAGAATTACCCCTACAGAACCCGTGTTAAAGGAAATCATCTTGAAGGATTTTCAGATCATTTCCCCATATATAGTCTTATAGGGCTTCGGTATTAAACTAGTCTAGAATACGGAGAACAAAATCCTCTGGGCGTTCTTGATAAATGCCTGAAAAAGGAATTTCTTCTGCAATAGCCTTTGCCCTCAGATAGTCGCTGTGGCGGTAACTGTGGTACAAGACATCAAAGTCGATGCTTCCGTTGGTATCGATGACTTCATCTCCTGCAAAGTTATAAACGTACAAAGCGGGGTCTGAAGCGTCCATAAATGATCTGTAATCTACGGCATCTAAATCCGCTTGAGAAGGCTGACCACCATAAAATTGTAAGAACAAGGCTTGCAGGATAGGACTCATTTGTCGCAATGCATCCAATTGAAATCCAGGGAAAACATTTTCCCATTCGTATAGATCGTAAGTACTTTGTGCAGCCAAAGCAACCACAGCTTGTATTTGTTCGCTACGCTGGGGTTTAAAAGCGTTCCATTGGGCAATACCTGCACCGGCAGAAACCCCCGCCAAGATGATTTTATTTGAGGGAATCCCCAGATCATCCAAATGATTTTCAAGAAAACGCAAAGCAAGCGCTCCATCTTCCAAGGCAGAAATGACCCCCTCACTTCCCGAAGTGGTCAAAAAGCTGTAATTGGCCGTAACGACAGCAATCTTGTTGTCCAATAAGCTTTGCATGATATCTTCTGTAAATTCGTCAAAAGCCTGTGCTTTGTCTCCTGCCGTAAAACCTCCGCCATGAAAGAAAAGGACTACGCCACGAATAGCCGATGTACGCGGCAATAAAACATCCAATTGCTGACGTTCCCCAGTGCCATAATCAACATCCTCAAAAAACAAGGCATCATCTCCCAAGGGAGATGCGGTTACAGCTACGCCTAAAATTTCTTCTAAATTACGCCTAGAAAGTTCGTTTGTATCGCTTTTACTACAGGCAAAAACCAAGATAAAAAGGGAGAGATATAAGCTCTTTTTCATGGGTAGGATTTTTGTACAAGGTATAAATTTATTCCTTACTCTTCTAAACCTTCCGGGTAGAGGAAATGGTTATAAGGAAAACGTGTGATGTGAATTTCTCGGATGGCAGCGTAGGCGCGTTTTCGGAAATCTTCTAGGTTTTCTTTGTTTAGGGCTGATATAAAAAGAGCGTTCCCATTCATCTTGGCCATCCAAGTGGCTTCCCATTCTGCTAGAGAAAAATGTTTAGACGTGCGAACGGTGGTCAAATCGTCTTCCTCAATCTCTTCCGCTTTGTAGGCATCAATTTTATTGAATACCATTAAGGTCGGTTTATCTTGACTTTTTATCTCCGTTAATATCTGATGAACAGAGGCAATGTGTTCTTCAAAGTTGGGATGCGCGATATCGACCACATGCAACAGCAAGTCGGCCTCTATCACTTCATCCAACGTACTCTTAAATGATTCGACCAATTGGGTAGGCAGCTTTCGTATAAAGCCAACGGTATCACTTAGTAGAAACGGAAGATTTCCGATGACTACTTTTCGGACGGTGGTATCGAGGGTAGCGAAGAGTTTGTTTTCTGCAAAAACCTTACTTTTTGACAAGACATTCATCAAGGTCGATTTTCCCACATTGGTGTACCCCACTAGCGCTACACGTACCAGTGCCCCACGGTTCCCTCTCTGGGTCGCCATTTGTTTGTCAATTACGGTAAGTTTTTTCTTGAGTAATGAAATTTTATCGCGTACAATTCTTCGGTCAGTTTCTATTTCTGTCTCTCCGGGACCCCGCATTCCAATTCCTCCTTTTTGTCGTTCTAAGTGGGTCCAAAGCCCTTTTAAACGAGGAAGCAAGTATTGATACTGCGCCAGTTCTACTTGTGTTCGGGCATAGCTAGTTTGCGCACGTTGGGCGAATATATCTAAGATCAAACCTGTACGGTCCAAAATCTTACACCGAAGAAATTTTTCGATGTTGTTCTGCTGTGCTGGACTGAGTTCATCATCAAAGATGACCGTAGAAATATCTTCTTGACGAACAAACGCTTCTACCTCTGTGAGTTTCCCACTCCCGATAAATGTTTTGGGATTAGGTAGGTTTATCTTCTGGGTAAAGCGCTTGACCACTTCCCCGCCAGCCGTGAGGGCCAAAAATGCCAGCTCATCTAAATATTCTTTAGATTGATCTTCGTCTTGTTGTTGATTGATGATTCCCACCAAAACCGTTTTCTCTACCGAAAGGGTTTTCTTTTCAAGCATAAATTAGTTTTCCCATTTTTTTAACGCCATGGTGTTTTCTGAAAATTCAGCATAGGTAAAATGCGTAATCCAATCCCCTAAATTGATGTACCTGGCTTGGTCATTTATAGCAATGTCTAAAGGAATATGACGGTGTCCAAAAACAAAATAATCGCGTGCTTTTTCGTTGTATTTCCTTTTGGCATATTGGGCCAACCACTCCTTATCTTCTCCCAAAAAAATGGCGTCTTCTTCCCCAGAAATCAGTTTGTTTTTTACCGATAAATAATGC
>WTJB01000022.1:2194-6347 GCA_011526335.1 Candidatus Arcticimaribacter sp. | reverse complement strand
ACAATAGGATGATGCCTGAAAGATAAGTTTGAGCATAAGAAGCTTTTTTAAAAAACACTTTATATAAAATTGAAAGAAATTAATTTCGTTCCAATCAAGAACTATGTCACACAATAAATTTAGTAAAGCAGTTACCCAAGATCCTACACAACCCGCTGCTCAAGCCATGCTGCACGCTATTGGGTTAACCGATGAAGACTTTCAAAAGCCTTTTGTAGGTATTGCCAGTACAGGATACGAAGGTAACCCCTGTAATATGCACCTAAATGATCTTTCTTTAGACATCAAAAAAGGTGTTCAAAGCTCGGATCTAGTCGGTTTGATTTTTAATACCATTGGAGTAAGTGATGGTATATCGATGGGTACTCCAGGAATGCGTTTTTCGCTTCCCTCCAGAGATGTGATTGCAGATTCTGTTGAAACCGTTGTTCAAGCCATGTCATACGATGCGGTTGTTACCGTTGTAGGCTGCGACAAGAACATGCCCGGTGCGTTGATGGCCATGTTGCGATTAAACCGCCCATCCATCCTTGTCTATGGAGGAACCATAGCGCCAGGATGTCATAAAGACAAAAAACTAGATGTTGTTTCTGCTTTTGAGGCTTGGGGCGAAAAGGTTGCAGGAACCATCAATGAAGACGAATACAAAAAGGTGGTACAAAATGCTTGTCCAGGCGCAGGCGCTTGCGGAGGGATGTACACAGCCAATACCATGGCCTCGGCTATTGAGGCGTTGGGGATGGCTTTGCCTTACAATTCTTCAAACCCTGCAGTAAGCCAAGATAAAAAAGAAGAATGTGAGCGTGTAGGTGCAGCGATTAAATCTTTAATAGAAAAGGATTTGAAACCCAAAGATATCGTTACGCGAAAGTCGCTCGAAAATGCCATTCGTTTAATTGCTGTTCTTGGGGGATCTACCAATGCCGTACTTCACTTTTTAGCTATAGCAAAAGCTGCAGAAATTGATTTTACCATAGATGATTTCCAAGCGCTGATGGATAAAACCCCCTTTTTAGCCGACCTAAAACCCAGCGGGAAATACCTTATGGAAGACCTGCACAATGTAGGTGGCGTTCCCGCCGTCTTAAAGTATATGTTGGCTCAAGGCATGTTGCATGGCGATTGTATTACCGTAACGGGAAAAACACTCGCAGAAAATTTAGCCGAAATACCCGATTTAAAAGAGGGGCAGAAGGTAATTTATCCTATTTCGGAACCCATAAAATCTAGTGGACATATACGTATCCTTAAAGGGAACCTTGCAGAAGGTGGATCAGTTGCAAAAATCACAGGAAAAGAAGGGCTAGTCTTTAAAGGCGCCGCAAGAGTTTTTGATGGTGAGTATGCAGCAAATGACGGAATCCGAAATGGTGAAGTACAAAAAGGCGATGTTGTCGTGATTCGATATGAGGGTCCCAAAGGAGGTCCAGGTATGCCAGAAATGTTGAAACCCACGGCTGCCATTATGGGGGCTGGTTTAGGCAAAGATGTAGCCTTAATTACTGATGGCCGATTCTCAGGAGGAACACACGGTTTTGTTGTAGGCCATATTGTCCCTGAAGCGCAAGAAGGAGGCGTTATCGGACTAATTGAAAATGGGGATATCATTGAAATTAATGCCGAAGAAAACACCCTAAATGTCCACCTGACCGATGAAGAAATTGAAAGCCGAAGAAAGGATTGGGTTGCCCCAGCGTATAAATTTGAAAGCGGCGTACTATACAAATACATAAAAAATGTTTCCACAGCCTCTAAAGGGTGTGTTACAGACGAATAATTGTAATGAAAGATTCTAAAACCATGCACATTTCTGGAGCCGAAGCGGTTATACGCTGTCTTTTGGCTGAAGGTGTAGATTTACTTTATGGTTATCCTGGTGGAGCCATCATGCCCATTTATGATGAGTTGTATAAATTCAGAAATGAGCTAAATCATGTACTTACACGACACGAGCAGGGCGCAACACACGCCGCTCAAGGTTTTGCAAGAACCTCTGGGAAAGTGGGTGTCGCTATGGCGACCTCAGGTCCTGGGGCTACCAATTTAGTCACCGGTATTGCAGATGCCCAAATTGACTCTACACCCATGGTGTGTATCACAGGACAGGTAGCTTCTCATTTATTGGGTTCTGATGCTTTTCAAGAAACGGATATTATTGGTATTTCTACTCCAGTAACCAAGTGGAATTATCAAATCACTAAAGCCAGTGAAATTCCAGAGATCATGGCCAAGGCTTTTTATATCGCACGCTCTGGTCGTCCGGGTCCCGTTTTGATTGATATTACTAAAGATGCTCAGTTCGAATTATTTGACTTTGCGTATGAAAAATGCAAAGGGGTGCGTTCTTATCAACCTGTACCTCCTATGCAAATAAGCCAGGTAGAAGCCGCTGCTGAAATAATCAATAAGGCCCAAAAGCCTTTAATTGTATGGGGACAAGGCGTTATCCTTGGGGAGGCTGAAGAAGAATTTAAACATTTTGTAGAGCATACAGGCATACCGGCAGCTTGGACTATTTTAGGCCTTTCGGCTTTACCCACTAGCCATCCTTTGAATATGGGTATGGTAGGAATGCACGGGAACTATGGCCCTAATTTGTTGACCAATGAATGCGATGTTCTTATCGCAATCGGAATGCGTTTTGACGATCGAGTAACAGGAAATTTGGCCACTTATGCCAAACAAGCCCAGATTGTTCATTTGGAAATTGATCCTGCAGAAATAAGCAAAAACGTACACGCTGACTTTCCCGTTTTAGGCGATTGTAAAAAGAGTTTAGCTGCCCTGACTTCTTTGGTTCAACCCAAAGAATTGACTGCATGGAAAGCAAAATTTGCAGAACATATGCAAACCGAAATGGAGGCCGTTATTAAAAAGGATACCCAGCCCACCAAAGAAGGCTTGACGATGGGGGAAGCAATTGTAGCCATCAACAAACATACAGGCGGAGATGCCGTTATCGTAACAGACGTTGGTCAACATCAAATGATCGCCTGTCGTTATGCTGAATTTATCCGTTCAAAAAGTAACGTAACTTCCGGAGGACTGGGGACTATGGGCTTTGCCCTTCCTGCAGCAATTGGCGCCAAAATGGGTGCTCCTGATCGTCATGTTGTTGCCGTAATTGGAGATGGGGGATATCAAATGACCATTCAAGAATTAGGAACAATTTTTCAGACCGGAACAGCCGTAAAAATTGTTGTTTTAAACAATGATTACTTGGGGATGGTGCGCCAATGGCAACAACTCTTTTTTGATAAACGCTATGCCTCTACAGAAATGACAAACCCAGATTTTGTGACCATAGCCAAAGGGTACCATATCGAAGCCAAACGTGTAGAGAAAAGAGAAGACCTCGACGCAGCAGTTGCTGAGATGATCGCCTCAGATAAACCCTATTTTTTAGAGGTTTGTGTAGAAAAAGAAGATAACGTATTTCCTATGATTCCAACCGGTGCTTCTGTATCCGATATAAGATTACAATAATGAGTGAAATTACCCGCTATACCATTTCCATCTATTCCGAAAATAACGTAGGACTACTCAACCGTGTTTCTTCTATTTTTCTAAAGCGTCATATCAATATCTTTAGTTTTTCGACTTCGCAATCCGAGATACCAGGTGTCTTTCGTTTTGTAATTGTTGTAAAAGTTTCCGAAGACAAAGTCATCAAGCTGGTCCAGCAAATTGAAAAGCAAATAGATGTCATTAAAGCATTTTATCATACAGATGAAGAGACTATCTTTCAAGAGTCTGCACTGTATAAAGTGAAATCAAGTTACCTTTTTGAGGAGCGACAAATACAAAATATTATAAAAGACAGTCATGCCAATATCGTAACGGTATCGCCTGAATACTTTGTAATCGAAAAAACAGGTTTCCGTCACGAAACCGAGAAACTTAGAGAAGATCTTGCCCCTTATGGACTGATGCAATTTGTCCGCTCTGGGCGTATTTCAGTGACAAAAGCCCCAATGGATATTTCAGAATTATTAAACAATCAAAACAACGAATAATACGAATACAATGGCAAATTATTTTAATCAATTATCATTACGTGAACAACTGCACCAATTGGGTCAGTGTCGTTTTATGGACGCTTCTGAATTTAATGAGGGCGTAACTGCTTTAGCAGGTAAAAAAATAGTCATTG
>WTJB01000022.1:0-2184 GCA_011526335.1 Candidatus Arcticimaribacter sp. | reverse complement strand
TGCGGAGCACAAGGACTTAACCAAGGACTCAACATGCGTGACTCTGGGTTAGATATCTCTTATGCTTTACGTCAAGGTGCAATTGATCAAAAACGTGCTTCCTATTTAAATGCAACTGAAAACAACTTTGCTGTAGGAAGTTATGAAGATATGATCCCAACGGCAGATGTAGTGATCAACCTTACGCCAGATAAAAATCATACCCCTGTTGTCAATGCAGTGATGCCTTTAATGAAAAAAGGAGCTACATTATCTTATTCTCACGGTTTTAATATTGTAGAAGAAGGGACAAAAGTAAGAGAAGATCTTACGGTAATTATGGTAGCCCCTAAATGTCCAGGCTCTGAGGTACGGGAAGAGTACAAGCGTGGTTTTGGTGTACCTACCTTAATTGCGGTTCACCCAGAAAATGATCCTCAAGGACATGGTTTAGACCAAGCTAAAGCTTATGCCGTTGCTACTGGAGGTCATCGTGCAGGAGTTTTAGAATCTTCTTTTGTAGCCGAAGTGAAATCTGATTTGATGGGGGAACAAACCATTTTGTGTGGCGTTCTTCAAACAGGTTCCATCTTATGCTTTGATAAAATGGTTGAAAAAGGAATAGAGCCCGCCTATGCAGCTAAACTTATTCAATACGGATGGGAAACAATTACGGAAGCCCTGAAACATGGGGGGATAACCAACATGATGGACCGCTTGTCTAACCCAGCAAAAGTAAAAGCATTTGAGTTGTCTGAGCAGCTAAAAGAAATCATGGAGCCTTTGTTTCAAAAGCATATGGACGATATTATGTCTGGACACTTCTCCAAAACCATGATGGAAGATTGGGCCAATGATGACAAAAACCTATTGGGGTGGAGAGCCGCTACTGGGGAAACAGCTTTTGAAAAAACTGCCCCTACCGACGCAGAAATTTCAGAGCAAGAGTACTTTGATCATGCCGTACTTATGGTAGCCTTTGTACGTGCTGGTGTAGAATTGGCATTCGATACGATGGTAGCTGCAGGGATTAAAGAAGAATCAGCTTATTATGAGTCTTTACACGAAACACCATTAATTGCCAATACCATTGCCCGTAAAAAGCTTTTTGAAATGAATCGTGTTATTTCCGATACAGCAGAATACGGATGTTATTTATTTGATCATGCTTGTAAGCCAATGCTTGAAGACTTTATGAAAGGCATTGACACCGATGTTATTGGAACCGCCTACGCCGCAGAAGCAGGAAATGGTGTTGACAATAAACAACTGATTGATATTAACGAAATTATTCGCTTTCATCCTATTGAACTGATCGGGTATGAGCTACGTGCTTCAATGACAGCGATGAAAAAAATCGTTTAGTTTTTTTAAAAATCGATAGAGGAGGCTTCGGCCTCCTTTTTTTTGCTTTGGTTTAAAAGACTAAAGGGATTAAAAACTGAAACCATAGCACCAACAATGCAACTGCAATAAGGTTAATAAAAATACCTACCCGGGCCATCTGCGCCACCTTGATATAGCCGCTAGCAAATACAATCGCATTTGGGGGAGTAGCCATCGGCAACATAAAAGCACAACTGCTAGCCATGGTTACCGGAATCAGTAAATGTAAAATGGGAATCTCCAAGCCCAACGCAATTCCAGCCACTACAGGGGCAAGAACAGCCACCAAGGCAACATTGCTCATCAGTTCTGTCATAAACAACATCAGCATAATTAAGAGGACAGTCGTAAACAATACATTCAATTGCGCTTGCGCTATACTATCTGTAATCAACGAAACCAATCCTGTGGAAGACATCCCCTTTGCAAGGGCCAAACCACCACCAAAAAGGATAAGAATACCCCAAGCCAGTTTTGAGGTGTCTTCCCAACGGAGGATATAAATCCCTTTTTTATAATCTAACGGAATTGAAAATAAAGCGATGGCACAACCCACGCTGATCATCGTATCGGAGAGACCAAGTTGAGGAAAAATCGAGTTGATCAAGGAACGAAAAACCCATAAAAAAACGGTAACCCCAAAAATCCGTAAAACATGTTTTTCTTCTGCTGTGGTTGGTCCCAAGTCGGCCAATTTTTGTGCAATGAGTTCATTGGAAGAGGCAAACTCAATTCCCGTATTGGGAAACATCCATCGGGTCAAGACGATATAAATGATTCCGATCATTAAAGCAGAAAACGGAAATCCTAGAATCATCC
>WTJB01000149.1 GCA_011526335.1 Candidatus Arcticimaribacter sp. | reverse complement strand
GTCGAGTTTATAGCTTATTTGGTGTTTTCCGTAGTAATTGTCTTCAATAAAGAAGGTTTTAGCATGGTCGTTAAATGAAGATTTATACGCTGCTGTATTTACTTCCCATGGAAAAAAAGCGGCTAGCGGCCCGGATTGAAATGCTTTCTGGATTTCTTCCTTAATGTATGGGGTTGGATAACTGTAGGGCGTTGAAGTTTTAAAAGCGTACTGATTGTCTTGATTTTTCAGCACCAATAAGGAGCCTAAAAATAGGAAGAGCATCACACCTAAAAAAGCTTCAATTAGTCTAAACATATTCGCAATAAATTAATGCAAAAAATATTTAATCAAAAATAAGGCAAGAAGGCCTAGAACAAAGGAGATCAGGATTTTGTAACTTCCTTTATAGTGAATTAAGTGTTTTTGTGCATCCTTTCTATACATTATCACAATAATACACGTAAATGAAATAACAAAAAAGAGGGCAAAAATGAGCTGTCCTGTAGAAAACATTCAGTACTTATTTATACATTAGAACTATTATTAACAAAAGTATACCAAATGATGGATCATCATATCAAAGCCGTTAAAAAATTTCACGAAGCCTTTAAAATTGAACACCAAGAAACGCCTACTATTGATATTACGGAAGATATAAAAAGACTACGCTTCAATCTGATGAAAGAAGAAAATGAAGAATACCTGGAGGCAGCCCTCAACAACGATCTGGTCGAAGTGGCTGATGCACTCGGGGATATGTTATACATTTTGTGTGGTACCATTATCAGTCATGGGATGCAAGACAAAATTGTTGAAGTTTTTGATGAAATTCAACGTTCCAACATGAGCAAGTTAGGCGAAAATGGGGAGCCTATTTACCGAGAGGATGGGAAAGTGTTGAAAGGACCTAATTATTTCAAACCCGATATTTCTCGTATTCTTAAGTCCTAACGGCGTGTCTCCATTGAAAGGGATCTTCTAGCTCATTGTACTGAATTCCCATGATGTGTGATTTCAGTTGATCAGCCATGTAATTGTCTAGCTTAGGGAGGGTGTATTTTTCTCCTTTATAGCCTATGGAGTGTATCTGGCTTACCACCACGGCAGTCCCGGCACCAAACACTTCTTTTAATTGGCCTTGGGCATGCGCTGCAATGATTTCATCTACACGAACAGGTCGAACTTCCACATCTATACCCAAGTGTTCAGCTATTTTAATGATACTTTTTCGGGTAACCCCATCAAGGATGGTGTCTGTTGTTGGGGCCGTCACAAGACGTTCCCCGATACGAAAGAAAATATTCATTGTCCCTGCTTCTTCTAGGTATTCATGCGAATGGGCATCGGTCCAGATAACCTGCTGATAACCCTCATCTTGTGCAAGTTTTGTCGGGTAAAATTGTGCTGCATAATTTCCTGCCGCTTTCGCATACCCTACACCGCCTTGGGCAGCTCTTGAATATTTTTCGGCAATTTTTACATGCAATTCTCCACCGTAATAAGCCCCTACAGGAGCACAAATAATCATAAATTTATATTCGTTGGAGGCTGAGGCTTGTACACCCGCTTGACTCGCAAATACAAAAGGGCGTATGTAAAGTGAATTTCCAATTCCGCTTTTTATCCATTCTTTGTCAAGCGCCAAAAGTTTTTCAAGCCCTTCAAAAAAATAGTTTTTTGGAAAAGCAGGTATGGCCAATCTTTCTGAAGATCGGTTGATGCGATGAAAGTTTTCTTCTGGACGAAACAAAAATACTTCTCCGGCTTGGTCCTTATACGCTTTCATTCCCTCAAATACGGCTTGACCATAATGTAGAGCACTCATAGAGGGGTCAACCGCGATAGGCTGATAAGGAATGATTTGAGGTTCTTTCCACTCTCCGTCTTTATAGTCGCAGACAAACATATGATCTGTAAATAACATCCCAAAGTCGAGGTTGTCAAAATCTACAGCATCAATTTTTGATTGTTTATTTATCTCTACACGCATGGCAAATTCAATTCTAGAACTAATGTAAAGATTAATTCTCATAAGGATAGGCAAATTCTAAAAAACTGTAGCAGTATTGTATATCTAATAAAAAGATGTCCTATTTTTTGTCGTAAATTTAAAACCATGCAAGAAAAAGAAATATATACCACTGCAGATGGTAGCCCTACATTTTATATGCAAGCCTTAGATGAGTACTACCATTCCCGTCATGGTGCTGTGCAAGAGTCGAATTATGTTTTTATCGAAAAGGGCTTGGCGCATTGGAGATCATTACACCCTACCGCACCCAGCTGTTCTATTTTTGAAATGGGAATGGGGACAGGCTTAAATGTTTTACTGGCTTTAAAAGCATCCCTTTCTCAAAAAATTTCTACGAAAATGACCACTATAGAAGCATTCCCTTTGTCTGCTGATTTGGTGTTAAAAGAAGATTTTTCTGCATTTCTCTCTCCAGAAGAATTGCATTTTTTTAAAACAATTCACGAATCTGAATGGGAAGAAATGATTTCTATTCAGGAGGACTTTCAGCTTAAAAAAGTCAACACCAAACTAGAAGATTTCAGTTTTGATTCTTCTTATGATGTGATATTTTATGATGCTTTCGGAGCGAGAACACAACCCGAACTATGGGAAGATGAGGTGTTTTACCGTTTGGCTGAACAGCTTCGTCCAGGAGGGGTTTTTGTTACCTATTCTGCCAAAGGAAGCATGAGAAGAGCCCTTGAAAAAATGGGTTTAGCGGTAGAACGTTTAGCTGGACCTCCGGGGAAGCGAGAAATGATTAGGGCAATTCGCACTTCGTCTAGATAGGACCGCTGTCTTTGCGTATCTTTACCCTAAAAAAAGCGATGAAAGTTTTAATTACAGGGGTCACTGGATTAGTGGGTCAACCTCTTTTACAGGCGTTGATCCAAAAGGATCATAGCGTACACTACCTCACAACGCGAAAAGGTCAAACCCAAGCGTTATCGGGTGCCACAGGATTTTATTGGAACCCCGAGAAAGAACAAATTGATGAAGAATGCTTCGATGGGGTTGATTGTGTTATCCACTTGGCGGGGGCGAGTATTTCTCAACGATGGACCAAAAAAAATAAGGCAAACATACTCGACAGTCGTGTAAAAAGTACACAATTGCTCTTTCAAGCCATCAAAAATTTAGGCGAAAAAAACACGATCAAACACTTTATATCGGCTTCAGCCATAGGTTTATATCCCTCCTCAGATCGTCTAGTGTATACCGAAGATTATATAGGAAAACCCAATTCATTTTTAGAAAAAGTATGTTTGGCCTGGGAGAAAGAAGCGGATGCCCTTTCCGCTTTAGGGTTGATGGTGTCGAAGATAAGAATTGGTTTGGTATTGACTCCAAAAGGCGGAGTGTTGGGCCCCATGAAGATACCTACATCTTTAGGCCTAGGGGCTGCTTTTGGTTCAGGAAAACAAGTGCAGTCGTGGATTCATATAGACGATTTGGTGCACATGTTTATGACTGTTATGGAGAAGCAGTGGGAAGGAGTCTATAACGGGGTGAGCCCGAATCCGGTCCCTCAAAAAGTTTTTGCTAAAACCTTAGCTCAGGTACTTAGGCGTCCGTTTTTTCTGCCCCCAGTTCCTGCTATACTTATACGTGCAATAGCCGGAGAAATGAGTGTTTTGGTATTCAATAGCCAAAATGTAAGTGCGCAGAAAGTTATGGATAAGGGCTTTTTATTTCGCTACCCAAACCTCAAAGAAGCGATGAAATCCCTTCTTAATTAATTAAATATTTTCGGACTTTATTACAGAATACCTCCCGATACTCGTCGTTATCCTTTTTAAGGGATTCATTTATTTTTAAGCTTTTAACGATCAAATCATGAATGATCAATTCCATTTGACTTTCACTAATTTGGTTGTTTAGTGGAATTTTACGTCTAAAAAGGGCGTATCCCTTTTTAATGTTGTTTTCTTGGCATCGTTTTGCAAGGGAGCTTTTTTGTAATTCAAACAAAAGCCTGTTTACCAGCTGATAGCGATAATGATTTCTTTTTTTCTTATGCAAAACCGCACTAAGATCAAGGGTGTAATTGAGTAAATGTTTTAGGGCAATTAAGTTAACATGTAGAGAATTCCAATGGTTAAGAATCGTGTTCATTTTTAGTTGTTTAACGTGACTCTTAAAAGAATTTCATGGGTGGCGAGGGCACTCGCGCGTAATTGGGTATTAATCGGTGAGTCGTAGGCGTATCCAAATTGTAAACTTTTACTTAACTTTAAAAAAGCATTTCCTCCTAAGCTTTGCGAATTAGTGTACTGTACTCCAAAATCAAAAACGTTTTGAAACGAAAAACCAAGATCACAGACAAACGAACTTGGAGCATCTTTTACCACGGCCCATAAAAAGGAAGGCGTAATGGTCCAATCTTGACTGGTGTGTAAATGTATTCCTGCACTGGTAAAATAATGAGGTCGATCTGTAGCGGTAGTGATTTGGCCATCCTGTTCCTTAAAACGTTTGGTGTTCAGTATTCTTGGGACAGAAAGGGAAAGGAAAAATTTGTCAGGATTTTCCAAATAGATGCCCACCCCTACATTGGATAAAAAAAGTGAAAAGGTTCTGATTTCAGGATCGATAATAAGACCATTGTCGTCATAAATAGAAGTGTCATCCCCAAGCAAGCGGAAGAGGTTTCCTCCGCCTTTTAATCCGAGATATAAACTGGTGTCTCTATTAAAATCCAATTGGTAAGAAAAATCTGCAAAGAGTTGCGTCTGTCGTTCAATAGAAATTTTGTCATTGATCACGGTAAATCCCAAGCCCACTTTTTTATTTCTGTAGGGCACACTGTAGGAAAACGCTTGTGTTTCAGGTGCATTTTTAATGCCTGTCCATTGGGTTCTAATGCTGAGATTCATGTAGGTGGATTCTCCCACTCCCGCTACCCCTGGGTTGATGATGTTAAAATGCCTTTTGTATAAGGCATAGTTAACCTCTTGTTGGGAATAGAGAAAATTTATGCTAAAAAATAATAGAATAAGGGTCCAAATTTTATATCTCACAATCGTATAGGCATTAGTAGTTGATGTATAGCCATCCTTCGATATCCACTTCTCCATCAGATTCTAAATCAATTTGATAGAAATAGGGAGCGCTTGGCAGGGGATTTCTTTTTTCGGCAAAGTGACCATTCCAGTCGTTTTCATAACCGTTTTTCGCTTCAAAAATGCGACTTCCCCATCGGTTAAAGACACGTATGTTCGCATTTGGGTATAGGTCAATGTTACGTATGTGCCAAGTGTCATTAATGCCATCTCCGTTGGGTGTAAAGGCTTCAGACACCTGTATGCGGGTATCTTTTACAACAGACCCGAGGGTAAAACGGGAATAGGTGTTCAGGTCCACCTTGTCGAGGGCGGTTATGGCTCCCGCGTTTAAGGTAGAAGCTGCTGCGTCTCCAAAAAAATTGGTGTTCAATTGGGAAGGGATTATTTTCCATTGGTTGCCATTATGACCGACTAGGATTAAATTTTCGATATCATCCGTTAGCTCAGATAAGTTGGAAAGGGAGGTCCAGCCGAAGGACAATTGTGCGGGGACATCTCCAATGACTTCCCAAAAGTAGTTTTGTGCTATTTTCCCAATTCCGCTTTCAATGGGCGCTACAGGAGGCGTTAGGTGTACAAATCGACCCGCAATACTGCTGTTGGGACTATTGTGTACGGCCATGGGCTGGAAGATTTCCTCATGCCCGACGGGAAAATCAAAATCGGAATGATCGGTTATCCAAACATAGCCCTCAACGTGTGCGGTATGTGTTGCTCCTGTCCATTGCGTATTCGGAGCAAAATAAGTAATCCCCGGACGCGCATCATCTGTTCGAATGCCTCCTGCGATGAACCTAGCCTCTGAAGTGAAGATACCCAAGGTACCTTCTTCGGCCAAAAAGACATTGTCATAAAAGGCAATTTGAGAAAAAATACTATGGGAAATAAGAAAGAAAAATAAAGCGATCGGGTAGAGTACGTTCATGATGTTAATCGATATCCTTCTTATAGGATATACCCTCAAATTTGTCGTATTCCGCTTAGATTTTAACCCCAACTGTTCTTAATGGTAGTAACAAAGTAACCGTTGGTTAAATTCTTGTAATAAATGGTAGATTTTGTATTGTAATAAATTATGCGACAATTTGTCAAGTCATAAAAATTGGCAGTACTTTTGCCTAGATTTTTGAAAATAGCACACATGAGCGATAAAAAAGAAGCAAAAACAGCACCTGAGAAGAAACCGGTCAAAAAGAAAGCCAATTCTTCCGCCAAAAAAGTTGCCGAATTAGAAGACAACTTGGCACAAGAAAAGGACAAATATGTGCGTCTTTTTGCTGAATTTGAAAATTATAAAAAGCGAACGTCTAAAG
>WTJB01000160.1 GCA_011526335.1 Candidatus Arcticimaribacter sp. | reverse complement strand
TTGGTCTTTTGCAACTTTAAATTGCTGCCCTGCTATCTCTACGATTGCATACATTGTTGTTAAATTTTGGACTGCAAATGTATTGAAATAAGATTGTTTATCAAAAGAAAGCTTCTTTTATTTCCCTTAGAAGCGTCAAAGCTATAGGATTAGAAGATTTCTTGCCAATTTTATTTGTACATTTGATTACTATTATGTTTATGCGAACGGTACTTTTTATTTTCACGGTTTTGGGTTTGTTGTGGGGATGCACGCCAGAGTTTGTTCCGGACACCTCTGAGGCAGAAGAGCAACAAACGTCCATCATTACACCTACCAACAATCCTAACGATCGTTCCGGTACTGTACAAGCTTCTTTTTTGTCTTCGGAAAGCAACTTTACATTTGCCAATAGTGTAATGGATAGCGTACCCTTTACGGTATCGTATGTCTCTACGGCGCAGAATATGGATAGCGTCGTCTGGATATTTGAGGGAAGTACACTGGATAACGACACCTTAAGGGGAAGATTGATGAGCAATAGCCCTACCGAGAGCATCATTGCCGCACGGGTACAATACAATCGTTTTGGCCGATATAATGTTACGCATGCTGTGGCGAATCAAGATAATTTTGATATCCTCACAGAACGCAATTATGTTACCTATGAGTTTTTAGACAGCTTACAAATTCAAACCGCTGACACCCCTAACGGATGGGCAAGCCCACAACAAGGGTGGTTTTCTCCGTCTATGCTTTATACCTATAGTGTGTGTGAAAATGCTTTGGTCGGCTTTCACACGGTGGATAATGCCTATGCCAATGATCCCCACATTATTTCAAAAGATTTTAGAAGTTTTGGCACCAGCCCCAAAAATTTAGTTTTCGAGTATAAACTGGATTACTTAGCCCTTCCGGCAAGTGAAGACGAAAACACCAAATTTTCATTGAGCTACAATGCCATTTTTGCAGCGACAGCTACAGAAACGATTGTTCCCTCAGAATTATGGGCCGAGACCGGCTATGATGCAGACAACTGGAAACAAGTGGTGATAGAACTTCCTTTGATCGGAGATTTTCGCTTGACCTTTACAAAGTTCCCCAGTATTATGGATAGCCAAAATCGGCAGTTATTTCCTTTTAGTGTGTGTGTCCGGAATATTCGAATTATCCCCTCGGATTAATCGAGTGCTTCATATTCAGAATTCATGGACTTGAATTCGGGGACCAAAGCTTTCATTTGTTTTACCAAAATCTCAGGAGCTGTTTGTGCTACTGCCGCCGTAATCAGGTCTTGAATTTGATTTTTTTTCGTTTTGGGAAACCTTTCTTTGTCCGCGATAAAAATCAATTCGTTATGCGAGGGCTTAAGGTTTTCTTTATCGGTTAACAGTTCTTCAAAAAGTTTTTCTCCTGGACGAAGGCCAGTGTATTCGATTTGAATGTCTTGATCTTCTAATAAGCCTGAAAGGCGAATCATGCTTATGGCCAGGTCTTTTATTTTAACCGGATCGCCCATGTCAAAAACATAAATCTCCCCTCCCTCGCCAGTAGCACCCGCTTCTAAAACGAGCTGACAGGCCTCTGTAATGGTCATAAAGTAGCGGGTAATTTCGGGGTGTGTAATGGTAACGGGACCGCCCGCAGCAATTTGCTTTTTAAAGATCGGAACTACCGAACCATTTGACCCAAGAACATTGCCAAAGCGCGTGGTAATGACCTGTGTTTTGGCCCCTTCTGAAACCATGGCAACATAGATTTCAGCAATGCGTTTGGAAGCTCCCATAACATTGGAAGGATTAACGGCCTTGTCGGTAGAAATCATGACAAAATGCCCCACTTGGTGCTCTATAGCACTGTCCAGTACATTTTTGGTGCCCAATATGTTATTGATGATCGCCGCATGGGGGATAGCCTCCGTCATAAAAACGTGTTTGTATGCTGCAGCATGAAAAACGACATCGATGGTATGGGTAGAAAAAAGTAAATCGAGTGCAGCTTTATCCGTTATGCTTTGAAGGATATACTCACATTGTAGGTTCTGTTTTTGTAAGCCTAAAATTTCATTCTTCAGATCGAATAAAGGCGTTTCGGCTTGGTCTAAAAGCAATATCTTTTTGGGGTTAAACAAAATCAATTGTCGAACAATTTCACTCCCAATAGACCCTGCGGCACCGGTGACCAAAATTGTTTTACCCGTATATTGAAGGCGGTTTTTCTCTAGATTGATTTGGATTTGATCTCGGCGCAAAAGATCTTCAATGATAATGGGTTTTAGACTGCCTTGGATGCCTTTATTGCTCGCCCATTGATCTATGGGAGGGACGGTGAAAATTTTCACCCCTTTGTTTTTAAAAAACTGAAAGACTTCATTCTTTCGTTTTTGTCCCAATTCTGAGACGGTAATGATGACTTGCTCTACCTTATTTTTTTCTAGAAGGCGCTCTAATTTTTTGTCTAAAGCATAGACCGTAATTCCTTCTATACTGCGCCCTATTTTTACGGGATCGTCATCTATAAATGCCAAAACATTTACTGCATTACTATCGTCTAAAGCCCTTTTGGTCCGTCGGCCATTGTCCCCTGCCCCCAACAAAAGGGTATTGAGTAACTGTTCTTCTTTGGTTACTCGCGCATAGACAATTTTGATCACCAATCGATATAAGGACAATAGGGATAAGCTAAAGTAAAAAAGCAATAAAAGGTAGTTGAGCGTTGCTCTAGATGTAGCGCCTATATAGATTCCATAAAGGAGCATGGTGGCGACAAGACCTGAAGTGATCTTACCTATATCAATTACGGTAGTAAAGCGAAGCAGCATGCGGTAACCTCTGAATAGGGTAATGCAAACAATGGCCAAAACGATATACAGCAATTGATCTTTACGGCTCGTAAATACCAAGGAAGAGCTGTTGAGAAAAAGTAACAGTTCTGTTGCAAGAACCAAACAAAGCGTATCTAGTAAATACGCATAACGTTGAGAATAGTGGTATTTGAAAATCCGTTCAAACATTAGTCTAAAATAAGGCTTTTATATGAACCTGTATGCGTTCTTTTTCCTCAAGGGTAAGGTTGCTTCCTGAGGGCAAACACTGGCCTTGTAAAAATAAATCTTTTGCAATGTTTCCACCAAAATAAGGCGCATCTTTAAACAAGGGTTGTAGGTGCATGGGCTTCCAAAGCGGACGACTTTCTATGTTTTGTTTTTCTAAATGGAGACGAAGCTTTTCGGCTGAAAATCCTGCTTTTTCTTCTTCGATAAGAATACAACTCAGCCAACGGTTAGAAAAGCTTCCTTCGGGTTCCTCCAAGAATTGTATTCCCGGGTGGTCCCCAAAAAGGGCTTGATAAAAATCGTGATTTTGACGTTTGGCCTGTATCCTGTCCTCCAAAACCTGTAATTGACCTACCCCTATGGCGGCAGAAACATTGGATAATCGGTAATTATACCCCAAGGTAGTATGTTCGTAATGGGGGGTGTTTTCTTTTGCTTGGGTGGCCAAAAAACGGGCTTGAGCAATGGCGTCAACGTCATTAGAAACCAAAGCTCCTCCCCCAGAGGTGGTGATGATTTTATTCCCGTTAAAACTTAAGACCCCAAAGTGACCAAAAGCACCACAGGGTTTTCCCTTATACGTGGATCCCAAAGCTTCGGCAGCATCTTCAATCATCGGGATTTCATATTTTTCGGAAAGCATCTGCAAGGCTTCCCATTGTGCTGGCATTCCGTAGAGGTCAACCGCAATAATGGCTTTGGGTTTTTTATTTTTTGCGCAGTAGTGCTTGATGGCCGTTTCTAAAGCTTCCGGGCATATATTCCAGCTTTGCAGCTCCGAATCAATATAAACCGGAATGGCCCCTTGATACAGTATCGGGTTGGCCGAACCGACAAACGTAAGGGATTGGCAAAGTACCACATCTCCTTTTCCAACCCCTAAAAGGTGTAACGCTAGATGAATGGCGGCTGTTCCAGAATGCAAAGCTGCACAGGCTTGGTTTTGGGTTCGCTCGGCTAAGCCTTGTTCAAACTGCTGTAAGAATGGGCCAACGGGAGCAATCCAATTGGTACGGAAAGCCTCTTGAACATTTTTCCATTCCTCTTCTCCCATATGGGGAGAAGACAACCATATTTTTGAATTTTGTGTCATTAATTGATTTGTTTTCCTGGAACACCCATAATCAATGCACTGTCGGGAATATCTTTGTGGACCACGGCTCCTGCTCCCACAACGACATTTTTTCCGATATGAATGTTGGGTAAAATGATCGCGCCAGCCCCGATTAAACTTCCTTCTCCTACCCTTACATTTCCGCATAAAGTAGCCCCTGGGGCGATATGGACAAAATCGTCTATTTTACAATCATGATCTACCGAAGCTTTGGTGTTGATGATACAATGCTGCCCGATATAACTCCCGCGTTGTATGACGGCATTGTGCATCACTACCGTTCCTAAGCCCACATCACTAAGACGATCGCATTGTGCCGATGGATGTATCGCTTGTCCTAGGGAATGCGCTAAACTAAGGGCTAGTTTTTTTCGGGTTTGATTGTCCCCAATGGCAATGATGGCTTTTGCTTTCTCATGGGCATCCGCACGGTACTCCACTTCATTGGGAATGGTATCAAGGGCTTTTATCTCGGGGTTGGAATCAAATACGGCCAGTACGTTTTGCTGGAGTGCTTCGAGTACACTCATTACCACCCGTGCATGACCGCTAGCCCCGATAAGTATAAAATCAGTTTTTTCCATTAAAAGGTTCCATTGTGGTGGTGGCCGATGCATTTACATCTTTAGATTTAAAAAGGCTGACCCCCGTTTTAAAAATTATTTTAAGATCCAAGATAAAACTTTGCTGTTCTACATACCATACATCTAAAATAAACTTTTCTTTCCAGTTCAAAGCATTTCTACCATTAACCTGCGCCCAACCGGAAATTCCAGGCTTTACCCAATGTCGTTTTTTTTGTTCTTCCGAATACAAGGAAAGGTATTCCGGCAGTAAAGGCCTAGGTCCGATAAAGCTCATTTCGCCTTTTAACACATTAAATAATTGTGGGAGTTCGTCTATAGAACGTTTACGAATCCAAGAACCCAGCGATGTCATGCATTGGTGGTCGGGCAAGAGGTGGCCATCTTTATCCCGGGTTTCCCGCATGGTTTTAAGCTTGTAGAGGGTAAAAAACTGGCCGTTTAAGCCGGGCCGTACTTGTTTAAAAATAGGATACCCCTTGAGATCAATGGCCAAAAAGATCATGGCGAATATGAGGATAGGGAAGGTCAATACCATCAGAAGGAGGGCTAAGCAAAAATCAAAAAAGGGTTTAATTAAGGACCTATACATGCTTTAATTGAGATTGATATTCTTTTTTGAGCAATTTCCAGAAATGTTGTCTTCCATAATGTGCGATTATTTGCGGACGCAATTGTTTTTTGAATGCCTTCCTCTTGACAGAATTGGTCAAAGCTTCTTCCATTGTTTGTACCAAAGGCGTAACGGATTTTGGGGGAACCCACCAACCGTTTTTCTGGTCCTGAATGATTTCATTACAGCCATTGATATTGCTAACAATACAAGGCACTTCCATGGCTGCTGCTTGCAGCACTACATTGGGGAACCCCTCTCTATAACTTGGAAAAACAAAGCAGTCACTGACCGCCAAATAAGGCCGTATGTCATTTTGATAACCCACGCTGATGATGCTGGGATGAGTGGAGATATGCTGGGTTGTTTCCCTGTTTAATGGATCTAATGCTTTTTCTTCTGGGCCTACCAAAAGTAATTTTATGTTCGGATATTGTTCTGAAAGCAATACAAAAGCCTCGACCAATTCGTTGACTCCTTTATCTCCAACCAAGCGTCCCACAAAAGAAAAGACAAAATCTTGTGGGGCTATTTCCAAATTTGCTTTGAGGGTATTTGTTTCCGCTTTGGGCATTTGAATTGGGTCAAAAAAAGCTGTATCTATCCCGTTCGACGAGCCTTTTCCTAAAATCTTGATTTTGGAAGAAGAACACATTTGGTTTTCTTCGATAAAGGAGAGTAGCCCTTGGGCATTTGGATAAACCCAATCGGCACAGCGGTAGGTTATTTTTTCAACTGCCATTAGTAGCCTGCGTTTAAATCCTTTGGCTTCCATCAGCGGAAGCCCAGCGACCGTATGCATTTTTACAGGAACTCGGGCCATATAGGCCGCAAGCATCCCTATGATTCCCGCTTTGGGGGTATGGGTGTGGACGATGTCTGGTTTTTCACGTTTAAAAAACCGAACCATTTGATACAAACACCTAAGATCATGAAAAGGACTAATGGTTCGGGTTAAAGGAATAGCATGTGTGGCTACCCCTTGGGCCTTCCCTAAACGTTCTAGGCGTTCTTGGTCTGAAGAAATAAG